>JAUXFB010000305.1 GCA_030620255.1 Candidatus Aminicenantota bacterium
CCTTGAGTTATATTGTTGCCAAGTTCGAATTTTGGAATCACTAAAACTATTCCTAAAAGTGTGATAAAGGCAATTGCAATATCTGGCAATTTGATTTTTTCTTTGAAGAAATATGGCTCTAGGAATGTTGTAAAAACAGGAAATGTTGAGAACGATAACAACCCAATAGCAACAGTTGACACTTGAATAGATTGGAAAAAAGTAACCCAATGAATTGCTAGAATTACGCCTAAAATTGTCAGATAAAAATAATCCCTTTTTTGTTTTAGTTTTATGCTTTGTTTCATATAGAGCAGAATAAAAACGAGAAATACAGTAGCAAATAAAACTCTACCAAGGACGATAATCGTTGAAGGTAAATCAACCAATTTTCCAAAAAGACCGGCAAGCCCAAATAAAAAAACAGCAATATGAACTTGAACCAAATTTTTAGTATTTGCAATCATGATTAAATTATAAAATCGATTATTTAAAAACGATAAATGTGTTGTTTAAAATTTTTAGCAGGAGCATAGTCTCCGTGCCCTTTATAATCATATTATAAATTTTATGGATTATATTTATAATATTGTTTTAGAATAAATATTTTATTTTGGTAAATAGTTCGAAATACCTGAATTAGTAAGTGCATTATCAATTTCTTTGTTAAACTTTTCTATCAAAACAATAACATCTCCTTCTGTTAAAGATCCTACAACAGGCAAAAAAGAGTAAGCACCAGCTATTTCAGTATTATCTGTAAAAAACCATGTAGTTATATTACCTAGTCCGTTAGCCTTGTTAATAGCAGCAAGTTGATCGGCTCGCCCACCCCATCCTGCCTTTTTCATAACAAAAAAACTTTGAAAAGATATTATTCCCAAGTCTTTTCTCAAGCTTAAAGCAAGGTTATGTAAAGTTTCGTGAGTTCCAAATACTTCATTTTCACCCTCTTTTTCTTTATCACGTTTATACCCTAAACGCAACATGATCCCATTTAGCCAGTCAAGGTCAATTTGCTCGGGACTCATTGTTTGATCAGAAGAGACTTTGCCACCACAATTTGGGCAAAATTTTACATTACCTGTAACCTCTTTACCACATTTTTCACATTTCATAAATTTCTCCTTTCTTGAGATTTATTTTTAAAATAATTAATGTTTTATTCTACCTTACAAATTTTCATTTTTCAATTTTTTATGTCAATTAAGGGTTTGATAAATCAAACCCCTACATTTTTATCAAAACCATTATTAATAAATAGGTGTCTTGTTTTCATACTTTTTTGATATTTTTATTATTTCAGGGAAGATGTTTTTTTTTCTTATGAAAAACCTGGCTATTCTTTTTAGAAGAAAAAAAGAGGCACCAAGAAATATGAAACTAAAAATCAAACCTCTCAGATCATTAGAAATATTTAAATTAGAAATGTCAGGTAAAAAATATCCAATAATCCCACCTATAACAAACATAAATAATGGGATACCATATAAAAGTAATGAGAATTTATATACTTCCTTTTCTGAATATTTAAAGATAACTTTATCACCTATTTTTGCATTAATTGGATTTTTAACTTCAATTTTTGAAAGGTCTTTGTTTCCTGTACACATCCATGAATGAGAACATGTAGCACATCTTGCTTTATTGAGAACCTCTACTAAACTCTTATTATCCCTATTCTCCAGGACTATTCCTTCTTCGAAATTCATTTGATCATTAAAATTATTCCCTTTATATGTATCCAATTATTATTCTATCCTTTAAAATCCAGGTTGTGTAACAAAAAGATCAGGATATTTTTTCTGTAATCTCTCTTTTAAAAATCTCTCTGTATCTGCTTTTAAACTAAAATTTTCTAATTGTTTTACAACTTCTTTAACATAATTATAGTCTATTTTAGTAAAAATTCTCTTAATTTCAATAATTGAAAGAGGGTTCATTGAAAAGTTTGTAAATCCTATGCCCAAAAGCATCAGAGCAGTAAGTGCTCTACCAGCCATTTCACCACACACTACAACCTCTTTACCAATTCTTGAAATTTCATGCTTTATCTCAAACAGAACCTGAATAACTGCAGGATGAAACGGATTAAAAAGATAAGAAACTGAACTATTGTTTCTATCAACTGCAAGCATATATTGAATTAAATCATTTGTTCCAATTGAAAAGAAATCGATCTCTTCTTTTAGATATTTAATTATTTTAACAGCACCCGGAATCTCTATCATAATGCCAATTTCAACCTCTTTACCTGGTAATTTTTTCTCCATTTTAAGCTCATTCTTTAACTCGCACATCATCTTCTTTATTGAATGAATTTCTTCAATTTCTGTTATCATTGGAAATAGAATTTTTATATTGCCTAATTCATTTGCCCTTAAAATGGCTTTTATCTGATTTTTGAATAATTTTTTCTCTTTAAGAAATAATCTTACAGCCATCTTACCAAGAGCTGGATTCTCTTCTTTAACAGATTTAAAATAATTATAACTCTTATCCCTGCCTACATCAAATGTTCTTATAGTTAATGGATTTGGAAAAATTTTTTGAGCAATGCTTTTATATATCATGTATTGTTTATTAGCTGAAAGAGCTACAGATTCATCTGAAAAAAGAAATTCTGTTCTATAAAGGCCTATACCTTTTGCTCCATGGGATTGAACAAGGGAAATTTCAGTTGCTAATTCTATATTTGCTAAAAGATTGAATTGCTTCTTATCTTTTGTCATATCAGGCAGCTGAATAAC
>JAUXFB010000313.1 GCA_030620255.1 Candidatus Aminicenantota bacterium
AAAAATCCGAAATTCTCTAAACCAGATGATAATACCGGAAAAAGAATTAATTCAAGGATTAATGATACTGGCAGGCGGCATAATGCTCATTACCCCGGGATTCCTCACAGATTTGTTCGGATTTTCTCTAATCCTTCCTTTTACCAGAAAATTTTATACAAGCCTCTTAATTTCATATTTAAAAAATAAAATTAAATCAGGTCAGTGGCAACATTATGGAAAATATGATTATAATATGAATGACCTTGACCATGAATCGAATGAAGATTCAGACAACAAACCGGAAATAATGCAATAATCGTCAGAACAAATATTCTCTGTTATTTTTCCCCACATTAAAAAGATTACAACAACTCTCCCCCGATCGATATCTCTTCTTTTGTTATATCATATTTTTTTATAAGGTTAAATAAACACATTCTGCTGATTTCTAACTTTTTGGCTGCCTTTACCTTATTCCATTTATTTTCTCTAAGAGCCTCGATAATTAAGGACTTCTCAAAATTTTCTCTTAAAGATTTCAGGCTTAAACTAGAATCAGGGAGCACATTTCTATTCTCTATTTCAAAATCAGGATAAAATGTAATCAACCTTTTAATCCTGGATTCGAGTTCTCTAATATTACCTTTAAAATCAAAATTTTCTAAATATTTAATAATTCTTTGAAACTCAAATTCATCCTTCATTTTAAAACCATAATTTTTCAAAAAATATTCAGTCAACAATGGAATGTCTCCCTTCCTTTCTTCTAAAGATGGAACTCTTATGGATAAATCCTGAATCCTGAAATATAAATCCTCTCTAAATTGATTGTTTTTGATTAATTCTACTAAATTTTTATTTGTAGCTGAAATTAACCGCATATCCACTTTTCTTATTTTATTCTCTCCCAATCTTCTTATTTCTTTTTCCTGTAGTACTCGCAACAACTTAGCTTGAAGATTTAATGGAAGATCTGCTATCTCATCAAGAAATAACGTTCCACCATTAGCAGTTTCAATTAATCCGACCCTATCTTCATTTGCCCCAGAGAAAGCACCTTTCTTAAAACCAAATAATTCAGCTTCCAATAAATTGTCAGGAATTGCAGCAGAATTTACAGGAATAAAAGGATTTTTTGACCTATTGCTTAACAGATGAACACCTTTAGCTACAAGCTCTTTACCTGTTCCACTCTCTCCTGAAATCAAAAGAGAAAAATCAACCTTACTGACTTTTAAAATTTGTTCTTTTAATTTTTTTATAGCTTCAGACTCACCAACAATAAAATCTAATTTTTTATTAAATTTGTAATCATTCTCATAATATCTATAAATCAATGAGGCAAACTTTTTAAAAAAACCTGTATTATTTCCATAAAGGTCAATGTTAAAATAATCATCATTAAAAAAAGCCAATAAAACTAATCCAAAAAAATTCTCTGAAATTCTCCACAAAAAAACTTTCGTATTTTTATAAGGATAAAATACCTTTTCATTACTTTTAAAATTATTTCTAATATCTCCTAAAGTTAAATTTAAATTTTCAGCTAAACAAATAGCATCATTCATAATTTCTTCAGTTATTTTATTGAACCTTTCTAAATTTGAAAAATTAAATATAATTTCTTTATCCTTAAAAATTTTCAATTTTACTAAATCAACACTCACATTTTTACTTAATTCATTTAAAAAAGATTTAAAAAGATCTTCAGGAACTTTCCAACGAATATAATCATTAACTAATTCCGCACTTTTAAATATATCATGTATTGAATCTATATCGTCAATGGATTTTTTTAAATTTATTATTCTTGATGAAATCTTCCTCTTATTTCGTAAAAAGAAATAATACATCTCTTTAAAAATTTCTTTATCTTCTTCATTTATCTTATCTTTAAAATTATCAAAATAGGTATAATAATACTCATAGAAATAATAATTTTTTATTTTTTTACTTAATCCCATTGATAAACTTCTTAAGGATTCCATAAAATTCAAAGTTTTATACTTATAGATAAATAATACAAATATCTCAAATTGAACTGTTTTTGATTCAATTTTTTCAATTTCTTTTTTTATTGAATGAATATTATTCAAATCACCTGTTTTTAAAATTCTCAATAAATTCAAAACAACCTTTTGATTTTCATTTAATACTTCAGAATTCTTTAATAGAAAATTCAGGTTCAGTTTTTTTGAGTTAATTATAGATATAATTTTTAATTTTAAAAACTCAGATTCAATCACACCACTTAGATTATTGCTTTTTTCAAAAAGTGCTCTAGCTCTTTCTATAAATTCCAAAGCTTTTGTGTAATTTTTTTTTAAATACTTTAGATGAGATATATTATAAAAATCTACAGCAATTGAAGCAATATAATTATTTTCTTTATCATACTGCAAAATAGATTTCAGATAACTTTCTGTTTCCCACCAATTACCTTTAATCTTATTGATCTCAACTAAATTTGATATAACCAGCATCATGCCATCTTCACTTTTTTCATTATTAAATATTTCAAGAGCTTTCTTATACCAGAACTCAGCCTGATTAAAATCATCTTGAAAGAAATATAAATTCCCAAGATCAACAGAAATAGAAGCTGAAAGTAATTTATAATTTTCAATTTCACTTCTAACATAAATATTTTTATACAATTCTTCAG
>JAUXFB010000142.1 GCA_030620255.1 Candidatus Aminicenantota bacterium
AAAAATCAATTTATTTATATCAAATTTTCTAAAAAGGAGGGTATATAAATATGGATAATGGAGTACAAGAAAAACCTTATATGAGAGAAGATGGATTGCCGGAGAATGCATACAGAAAATTAAAACCTGGAGAAAAATATCAACCAGTTGTTCCTTCAGGTGCTCCTCTTCCTGAAATAACAAAATATTCAGTTCTATGGGGAATGTTTTACGCTGTTTTATTTTCTGCAGCAGCAGCATATTTAGGTTTGAAAATCGGACAGGTTTTTGAAGCTGCAATACCGATTGCAATTCTTGCAGTTGGGTTTTCTTATGTTACAAAAAGGAAAAATGCTCTTTCTGAAAATGTGATTATTCAATCAATTGGAGCTAGTTCAGGTGTTGTGGTTGCAGGTGCTATATTTACAATACCGGGGCTATACATATTGGGCATTGAAGCATCATTTTTTCAAATTTTTCTAGCTTCTTTATTTGGTGGCTTTTTAGGTATACTTTTTTTAATCCCATTTAGAAAATATTTTGTGTCAGATATGCATGGAGAATTTCCTTTTCCGGAAGCAACTGCCACATCTGAAGTGTTGGTTGCCGGGGAATCGGGTGGTAAACAGGCTAAGATCCTTGTTAATGCTTTAATAGTAGGTGGTTTGTATGATTTCTTGGTTTCTGGATTGGGCTTGTGGAAAGAGGTGGTTTCCACAAGGGTCTTTTCATGGGGAAAACAATTGGCTAATTCTGTAAAGCTTGAATTCAATGTAAATATCGGCGCAGCTGTTATGGGACTTGGTTATATAGTTGGTTTGAAATATGCATTGATAATAGCATGCGGTTCTTTTCTTTCGTGGTGGGTTTTTATTCCTGCGATATTTCATATTGGTAAGTTTGTTCCAGGTCCGATTTTAAATGCAGTTCAACCAATATCTCAGATGCTCCCTGGAGATATTTTTACTGAATATGTAAGGCACATTGGCATAGGTGGTATTGCAGCTGCTGGTATTATTGGAATTATAAAATCTCGTAAGATTATTATAGGAGCCTTTAAACTGGCTGGTAAAGAGCTATCTGGAAGTGGAAAAGATAAAACAGAACAAAAAGTTCAGCAAGGTCGGCTGCATAGAGATATTAGCATGAAGTGGAATGTAATATTAATACTTGCTTCTATTTTAGGTATTTTTGCATTTTTCCTTATTTTGGTTTTGCATGGTAATTTTATACATGCTCTGGTTGGTTTGGGAATTGTTGTTGTGATTTCATTTCTTTTTACTACTGTTGCAGCACGTGCTATTGCTATTGTTGGAACAAATCCGGTTTCAGGTATGACTCTTATGACTTTGATAATATCTTCAGTTATTCTTGTTGCAATAGGTTTAAAGGGTAATCAAGGTATGCTTGCTGCTTTATTGATTGGGGGTGTTGTGTGTACTGCTCTTTCTATGGCAGGGGGATTTATCACTGATTTGAAAATTGGTTATTGGCTTGGCACTAGTCCAAGAAATCAAGAGAGATATAAATTCCTTGGGACATTTCTGGCTGCTGCTTCAGTTGGGTTGGTTATTTTAATGCTATATAAGACTTATGGGTTTGGCCCAGGTGGGCTTGAAGCACCTCAGGCATCTGCAATGGCTGCTGTTATAAAACCTTTAATGACAGGCCAACCTGCACCATGGTTGTTATATATGGCAGGTGTGATATTGGCAATAGTTCTCGAATTACTTGGGATTCCTCCACTTGCATTTGCTCTTGGAATGTACCTGCCTTTATATTTAAATACCCCTATTCTTGCAGGAGGTATTATTGCACATTTAGTTGCTAAGAGTACAAAAGATAAATCATTACAATCTGCACGAAAAGAGCGTGGTACTTTAATTGCATCTGGTTTTATTGCAGGAGGTGCAATTATGGGAGTTTTAGCTGCTTCAATAGTATTTATTGGGAAGACTTTTATAGTTGATGACTGGACAATAATGAAGGCAATTGGTACTTTAGCATGGTCAAAATCTTCTGGAGCTGAAATTCTTGGATTTGTTATGTTTGTTTTACTTCTCTTTTATCTTTATTGGGATTCTAAACGTGCAAAGATCGATTAAAATATAATAAATAACCCTTATTTAACCTCAAAATTAAAGGTTTTTGTTGTAAATGTTTTTCTGTAATGGTCATTTATTGTTATTTCATATTTATATTTACCTTGAGGTATATCTGTTATTCTGTTTGTTATATGAAAAGGAAAAAGAGGAACAGGAAACGACTTTTTATAAATGACCCAATCTTTTTTCTGGAATAGAATCTTGCCCGAGTCGTCTGTGATCTTGACATCTTGAGATAACGAAAATAAGTATTTTTCATTCTCTTTTAAAACTTTAAAACCTTTAACTTCAATATAGAGAAGGAGCGGTTGTTTTACTTTTAATAAATACCCATCTATTTTAGTGTAGTCTCCGTACCCTCTTATGGAAGTGCATAAAACTGTTTTTATTATTTTCAGAGAGCTTTTGTTTTTTATCATCATAATTACCTCAGAAAGGGAGTTAACTGCTTTTTCATAATAACCTTTTTTATATTGGTCATCAGCATTTTTTATTTTATCTGCTATATTATCAGCAAAAAGGAAAAGAGGCATAACAAAAGTTAATAAAAATAATATTGGTTTTTTGATCATAAATTTCACCTTATTATTATAGGGCAGGACTGAATCCTGCCCTAATAAATTATTTTGTTACTTTAAAAATAAAAGTTTTTATTCAAAAGAAGACATAGCTTCTTGAAGTTTTCCCTGTGCTTCTTTTACTTTTGGATCATTACCGTATTTCATCATTTTACCAAAAACTCCAATCATCCTGGGCATAAGCTTCTGCATCCTATCATTAAGTTCTTTATATTCTTCTGGTAATTTTCCTCCCTTCATGCCTTTCAATTCTGGATGTTTCTCCATAATTGCTTTCATCCTTGGAGCAAGTGCTTTCATTTTGTCTGAAAATGTCTCAATAGCACCAACAATATCATCTGCACTGTCAGCTTTTTCCATATCATTCAGGTAATCTTCCAGTATATTAAAGTAACCATTCATTACTGATTCTGGAGTATCACCTCCGCCACAAGCACTCAAGATTAAAAATAAACTAATAATTGTTAAAACTGAAAATAATCTTTTCATGTTTCCTCCTCAAACATTTTTTAGATTTATGAGGGTATCTTATAGAATATTGAATTTAATTTCAACAATAATCGTGTTTTTTTGAATTATTATATTATTTTTCTTCCTTTATGTCTGATTTTATTTTGAATACTGGTTATTGGGAGCGGTTTATTATGAACTTTTTAACTGCCCAATTGTGTTCTTTTAAGGATTTTGAAAAATGGTGATTTTTTGAATCCTTTGCTACAAAATATAAATATTTTGTATTTACCGGGAAAAGTGCTGCTTCTATTGAATAAAGACCTGGATTGCATATTGGTCCTGGTGGAAGCCCTTTGTATAACCTTGTGTTGTATGGAGAATCAAATTTTAGTTCTCTCCATCCCAACTTTCCATTATATTTATTTTCCTTTTTTAATGCATAAATAATTGTTGGATCGCACCCCATAGGCATGCCGAGTTTCAACCTATTATGAAAGACAGAAGATATAAGAAACCTTTCATCTTTTGATGAAGTCTCCTTTTCAATTAAAGAGGCAAGAGTAATTACTTCTCTTGGGGTTAAGTTGATGTCTTTGGCTCTCCAGCGCATTGAGTTTGAAAAATTTTTTCTAAATTTAGTTACCATTAATTTAATAAATTCCTGAGCTGTGATATTCTTTCTTACAAAATATGTGTCTGGGAACAGGTAACCTTCAAGGTCATGTGCTTTTGAATCTATATCTTGTATTAAATTTACATTTTGAGCTTCTCTTATAAAGTTGTAATGGTCAATACTTAATTTTGTACTAAGAAGTTCAGCTATCTCTTCTATTATCATTCCCTCCTTGATTGTAATTTTATAAAGAATTGCTTTACCTTTATTAAGCTTTTCAATCACCTGTTTCATTGTCATGGGATGATCAAATTGATATTCACCAGATTTCAATTTGTACTCTTTGAAAAATAGTCTGTAATAGAGTTTAAAATAAAAATAACTTGTAATTATCTTTTTTTGTTGGAGTAATTTTGCTATTGAAGATACTGAAGATCCCCTTTCAATTTCTGCTATTATTGTGTTTTCATAGCCTTTATAGGGTTTTAAGACTTTTTTATAGAAATTGATTCCAAATATTAGTAAAAATATAATAAAAATTGTAAAGAAAATAAAAAAGAGGTTTTTAATATATGCTTTATTAGATTTTTTTCTATTGCTTTTCATTTTTCTCCATAAAGGTTTTTAAGATAATTAAAGCTGAAATTGAATCAAGGATTCCTTTTCTCTTTTTATAAGCTGGTTTATGAGGTTTTAGTATTTCTTCTGCTTCAAAACTTGTCAATCTCTCATCTATGAATTCAATATCTATTTCAGGGATTTTCTTTCTTAATAGGTTAGAGAAGTTTTCTACTTCTTCTGTGATTTGGCTTTTGGTGCCGTTCATATTTAGAGGATACCCAAGAATGATTTTGTTTATATCATATTCATAAATTATATTTTTTATATGATTTATATCAAGTTTTAAATTTTTTCTATTTATTTGTTTAATTGGTACTATAGTTTTAATTGATGTATCTCCTATTGCAAATCCCATTCTTCTTTGACCAAAATCAATTGCTAAAATTTTCATTTCTGTTTTCTATGATAATCAAATCCATATTCAATAAGTTTTGTTATTAAATCAGTAAAACCTATTCCTTCATATTTCCATAATTTTGGAAACATGCTTATTTCAGTAAAACCAGGAATAGTGTTGATTTCATTTATAAATAGCTCTTCTGTATTTTTTTCAAT
The DNA here is from genome assembly GCA_030620255.1 of Candidatus Aminicenantota bacterium. GTDB lineage: Bacteria > Acidobacteriota > Aminicenantia > UBA2199 > UBA2199 > JAUWNT01. Next base: position 4,905 of record JAUXFB010000142.1, read on the forward strand.
AAAAAAATCAATTCTTGCCATTCCATTCAAAAATAAAGACTCATATGCTTTTTTTGCCATTTTCTTTATTTTATTTTTAAGTTCGTTA
>JAUXFB010000157.1 GCA_030620255.1 Candidatus Aminicenantota bacterium
AAAAAGAAGAAATCATAAAAAGTGTTAAACAGGGACTGTATGCTGAATCCTTCTCAAATGGGCAGGTATTGATAGGAGCAGGCGATTTTACCTTTTATGTGAAATCCGGATTTCTTATAAAGAATGGAAAACTAACTTTTCCAGTAAAGGATATAAACATTATTGGAAATGGCCCGGATGTGTTAAGCAAAGTTGTTATGGTGGCTGATGATCTTAAAATGGCTGAAGGAGCATGGACATGTGGAAAGGACGGTCAAAATATACCTGTTTCAATGGGATTACCAACAATAAAGGTATCTTCAATTACAGTTGGTGGGGTTAAGTAAAAAAATGAACAAAAAAGAGAGGATTGATCTTGCAAAATGGTCAATTATGTATGCAAAAAAAATTGGATCAAATGAGGCTTCTGCTTTTATTTCAAAAACAAATAAAATCGAGATTGAAATTTGTAAGAAAAAAATAGAAAAATTAATAGAATCAACTCAGAACTCTCTTAATTTATCTCTTTATGTAGATAATCGCTTTTCAAGTCATTATACAAATAGATTAAGAAAAGAACACCTAAAGAATTTTATTGAAAAGGCATATTTAATAACAAAACACTTAAATGTTGATACTTACAGATCTCTTCCAGATCCAGAATTGTATAAAGATCAAAAAAAAATAGATATTAAAATTAATGATCAATCCTATAAATCAATTGAATACAAAAAAAAAGTAAAAATCGCAAATGATATTGAAAAATCAGCAATGAGCAAAAGTAACAATATAATTTCTGTAACATCCTCTTTCTATAACTCTCATGAAGAATATGTAAAATTTCAGAGTAATGGATTTATAGGAGAAGAAGAATCCACAATGTTTTCATGCTCAGCAGAAGTAACAGTTAACGATAATGATAGAGCCAGACCAGAAGATTGGTTTTCAGCAAACGTGAGGTTTTTTAAAGACCTACCTGATCCAGAATTGATTGGAAAGAGTGCTGCTGATCGTGCTTTAGGAAAAATTGGTCAGACCAAAATCAAAACAGGTATCTATGATATGGTTGTTGAGAGTAGAATCTCAGGCAAACTGATTCACGCTCTATACCTACCTATGAAAGCAAAATCAATACAGCAAAAAAAATCATTTCTTGAAAATAAAATTAATAAAAAAATTGCATCTGAAAAATTGACGATCTATGATGACCCTTTTGTTATCAAAGGATTGGGTTCAAGGCTTTTTGATTCTGAAGGGATAAGTGCAAAAAAGAGAACCATAATTGATAGAGGAATACTGAAATCTATATATGTTGATAGTTATTATGGTAAAAAACTAAAAATGAAGCCAACAACTGGTTCTTTTTCAAACATAGTATTAGAAAAAGGCACAAAATCAATTGAAGATATAATAAAAACCATAAAAAAGGGAATAATAATCACTGAATTTCTTGGTGGTAATTCCAATTCTTTAACAGGGGATTTTTCTTTTGGAATCGTGGGATTATATATTGAGCATGGTAAAATCATTAAACCTGTTAATGAGATGAATATAACTGGGAACCTGGAAACTTTATGGAAACATCTACATGATGTTGGAAATGACCCATATATTTATTCATCCTTGATAATCCCAACTCTCTATTTTAAGGACATAAACTTCAGCGGACTGTAAAATTTAATATTTGACATCAACTATATATATGATTATAATTAATTTTAATAAAAATGCGTATATTTTTATCATTAATATCTTTTCCTTTTTTTAGCCGTTTATGGGGACATATTGCAAAAATCAAACATCCTGGGTTTTTGGCAAAAAAGATGATATATTTCTATCAAACACATTATAATATTAATATGAATGAATATGTTGGGGGTTTAGAAGACTACACATGTTTATTCAATTTTTTTATAAGGCATCTTGACCCAGAAAAAAGACCTCTTACACCTAATAATAATGCAATCGTATCACCAGCAGATGGCACACTTATAAACATTGAAAAAATATATGAAGACAAAGCCACTCAAGTAAAAGGTAAATTCTATTCCATTACAGAACTTGTTAAAGAAAGAGTCGATTTTTCAAAAGGATGGTTTGTTGCTACGATTTACCTTTCTCCATCAGATTATCACAGATTCCACTATCCATTATCCGGAGACTTAAAAGCATACTGCCATTCAACAGGGTCCCTATTTCCAGTAAACTCAAAAGGAATGAATTTAATAGACAAACTCTTTGTTAGAAATGAACGTATAATTTCAAAGTTTGAAAAACAAGGTCTACCTCTTTATATGGTTTCTGTTGGTGCTACAAATGTAGGTAGTATAAAAATGGAATTTATAAGCAAGCTAAAACGTGATAATAAATGGAAACAAGTTAAAAAAAGGGTCAAACAACTGGATGAGATGGGTCGCTTTGAAATGGGTTCTACAATCATACTTTTATGTCCAAATGAATTGGTAGAACCTTCTAAAAAAACTATTAACCAGAAGATACTTGTAGGAGAACCGATCTTTTTATTAAAGTAAAATCAAATCTGATTTATATTACTTATTGTTATGGTTTTTATGGTTATTCTCAGATAATTTATTTTTTTTATATAAAGGATGAGGCCTGTAAGGAAATTTTACCTGATATGGATCAACACCAATAACATTTTGCCATCTTGTATTTCCCAATTCCTCCTTACAAGCAAAAGAAAGATAAGAAACCTCTTCATTTTCAAATCCCATTACATATGCTGCTAATGAATCAGCCAGAACAATATCTTCAGACGCAATTGAAAAACCATGGAAAACCGGGCTCCCTTTTACTGGGCCATTTCCCTCCATTCCATATAAGCCATCAATAATAGTTAATGAAGGTGTAATTTCCTTTAAAAGAGAAACAAAATTTTTACCTGCACACTCTTTTAATTGAAAATACTCTTCACTATATGAAAAATTTATTTTCTTCATTTCAGAATTAGATGCACCAAACATTAAAACACGTTCTCCAGGCTTAACAAATCCAATTATATTTGGAATAGATAAAAAAACCGGGAATATATCATGTGTTTTAGGAGGAACAACAGAAATGATATAATCTGCTTCAAACCTTGTAAAACTTATCTCCTTTTCTCCTGAAATTGTCGTGATTTTGAGTTTATTATCATGAGGTAAGTCATCAAGATTAACAAGTTTAGCTCCATTTAATTCAACCTCTTTATATCTGAATTTATAAAAAATATCCCAGGTTGTCCTACCAGAAAAATAAGCCCCATCTGAACCTTCAATAACTGAAATATCAGATATACTAAAATTGTCTTTTAAATAAAATATTAAGGATTCAACTGTTTCATAATGAGTATTTGCATAAATTTCCCTTGAACCTGAAAGGTTAATTTTTATAGCTACTTTATCACAAGCTCTTAAAGTCAAATATTGACTTATAGTATCCATTATCTTGTTTACAATTTTACTTTGTCTTGTCTCTTTAATTAATGCTATCTCTTTACGTTTCATATTTATAATACCTGCTTACACGAAAAATAATTATAACATTATAATATATAAAATCAAAACAATCTGGTTTCTCTATTACTTATATATCTACTCTAATCGCACAATGATAAATTAAAATATAACTATTTTTATTAAAATCTGCCTTGAAAAAGATGAATAAAAATAATAAAATGTAATTTTAAATATCAGGGGGAATATGAATATCTTATTTACATCTTCAGAAGCAGTTCCTTTTTCAAAAACAGGTGGACTTGCAGATGTTTCCGGAGTCCTTCCCAAAAAAATTTCAAGAAATGAAAATATAACTCTTATTCTACCCTATTATAAAAATGAAACTTCTCCTAATATCAAAGCAAAAAAGGTTGACTCCTTTGATGTAATTATAAATAAGATAAAGTATAAAACTGAAATTTATAAAAAGAGAATAGATAAAAAATTTAATGTTATTCTGGTTTCACAGGATCTTTTCTTTGCAAGAAAATTTATATACAGCGATTCTTCAACACCTTATCCGGATAATTTTTACAGATTTTTATTATTTCAAAAGGCTATAATTAATTTTATAATAAAGAATAAAATAAGGTATGATATTATTCATATCAATGATTGGCAAACCTCTTTAATTCCTATTCTATCAAAGTATTCTAAAAACTTTAAAATATTTAAAAATTCTATTTTTATACTTTCGATCCATAACCTTGCTTTTCAGGGAGTATTTGAAAGATATCATTTCAAGGAATTGGACATTCCAGATCTTCTTTTTTCTCCTGATTATATTGAATATTACAACAAAATAAATTTTCTAAAAGCAGGAATTATATTCTCTGATTCAATAACAACAGTTAGCCCGACTTATGCTAAAGAAATTTTAAAACCTGAGTATGGATATGGACTTGACGGTCTATTAAAAAAGTATTCCTTTAAATTAACAGGTATATTAAATGGTGTTGATTACAAAATATGGGACCCAGAGAATGACCATCTAATTTATAAAAAATATTCCATAAAAACATTAATAAACAAAAAAGAAAATAAAATTAAATTCTATAAAGAATTCAATTTACCTTTTGAAATCGATTCTCCTCTTGCAATATTAATAACAAGACTCTCAAAACAAAAAGGCATAGAACTCTTGTTAAATTCTTTTAAAAAATTAAGAAGAGAAAAAATAAATATATTGATTTTAGGGAAAGGAGATAGTTCGTATGAATCTGTGTTAACTAAAATCTCAAAAGGGTCTAAAAAAATTAAATTTTTAAACTTATTTGACGAACAAATAGCACACAAAATGCAAGCTGCTGCTGATATTCTATTAATGCCATCTATTTATGAACCATGTGGTTTAACACAAATGTATAG
>JAUXFB010000200.1 GCA_030620255.1 Candidatus Aminicenantota bacterium
GTTTTATCAAATTTATCCAACCCCCAATCACTTCCAATCCACAATGTGTCTGTTTTGTCCTCAAATATAAAAAAAACCCGATCCATTTGCTTCTGAGCTCTTGCACCTGTATCATATTGGTATGTTTTAAATTGTTGTGTTTGTCTATCAAATTTATTTATTCCATTTCCAGTTCCAATCCAGAGATTGTTAGAACTATCTTCATATATGCACCAGACTTCATCATGACTTATAGAGTTGGGATTATCAGAGTCATACTGATAATGTGTGAATTTTCCTGTATCTCTATCAAACTTATTAAGTCCTCCTGTATAACATCCAACCCACAGGGTATTCGAATGATCTTCATATACACATACAGCACCTCCTGTGCCCAAGCTATCAGGATTATTAGGGTCATATTGGTATCGAGTAAATTTTTTAGTTTTTCTATCTAATTTATCCAATCCAGCATCTGTTCCAAACCACAGGGTATTTGAATGATCTTCATAGATATACCACACTTCATTATGACTCAGACTATTGGGATCGTTTTTATCATATTTATAAAGTCTGAATTTTCCTGTTCTTCTATTAAATTCATTAAGCCCTTCACGAGTTCCAATCCATAGTATACCTGAATGATCTTCAAAAATTGATAACACAGAATTGTCTACTAAACTATTTGGATTATTAGCATTATGTGTATAACGTACAAATTTCTTTGGTTTTAAATCAAATTTATCAACCCCTCCCCCAACTGTTCCAACCCACATAATTCCTGACAAATCTTCAAACATACATCTGATGTTTTTTGAACTCAACCTTTCAGGGCTAGTTGAAGTATCTAAAAAAGATGTGAGTTTTTCTGTGTCTGGATCAAACACAAACAATCCATATCCTGTTCCTATCCAGATTTTCCCTCTTGAGTCCTCATATATAGCATTTATTGTAGTATTACCAAAAATACCTGTATCATTTGGATTATATAGAAAACGAGTAAATGTACCTGTTTTGGAATTGAAACGATTCAATCCATTTTGGGTTCCAACCCATAAAGTTTTAGATGAACTTTTATAAAGAACACGAATACGATTACTACTGATACTATGCGGATTATTTGGATCATGATAATAGTGAACAAATTGACCTGTTTTAGAATAAAAGCGATTTAACCCATTACTTGTTGCAATCCATAACTGCTCATCTCTATCTTCTTCAATAGCCCAAATTCTATTATTACTGATACTGTTTGGATTATTCGGATTATGTTGATAACGCACAAATTTCTCTGCTTTTGGATTAAATTTATTAAGACCACCCTGATATGTTCCAAACCAAAACATACCATGATGATCCTCAAAAAGCGTTTGTACACGATTATCGCTAATACTATTGGAATCATTTTTATTGAAAGTATATGAATAGAAATTTCCTGTTTTTGTGTCAAACTTATTTAAACCACCACCCCACGTACCAATCCATATTATACCGGATCTATCTTTAAATAGATTACCTGCACTATTGCTTGAAATTGAGTTTGTTTTCAAAGGGTCATATTTATATGCAACAAAATTATATCCATCATATCTTATAGGTCCATCAGTTGTTCCAAACCATATGAAACCTTGATTGTCTTGAACAATTGAATACACTGTACTATTAGGAAGCAAATGTTCAATTGTGATGTGACCAAACTTAATACTATCTTTTTCTGCAAACAAATTAAAAAATAAGCTCAATATTATAATAATTCCAAATATTATTCCAAATTTTGATAATTTTTTTATCAATACACTCTCCAATTTAAAACTTACAATTGAATTAAATTAACTCCCCTGTTCCTGAGCAATTGGATAATACCATTCTTTCCAATTAGATGGCCTGCACCAACAACAATGAAAAATTTCTTACCTCTTTTTAAAAATGATTCAATCTTCTCTACCATTTTTTCATTTCTTCCATCTATTAGTTTTCTATAAAAGTTTTTTAATTCAGGTAAATTCTGGATACTTTCATATAATATTTTTTCCATCTCAAAAGCATTATCTTCAGACCAAGCCTTAACCATTCCTTCTACCTGTTTTTTGGATTTAGAAGCCTCTTTTAAGGTATAAAATAAAAATTTATCCTGTTGCTCAGCAGAAAAACTATCAAGAAGATTGACCTGAAACTCAGCTCCCTCCAATTCAAGAATTTCTTTTTTTCTTAAAGCCTTGTCTAAAAAATATTTATCAATTCCGAAATTTGGATCAAAACCCAATTTTATTAATTCAAAGCTTGTAATAGTCATTGATAAAAGCCATGGTTTAAACTTTTGAAAATTGGAAATGTCCATTCCATATTCTTTTAGCCTTTTCTCAGCAAGAGTATAAGTCTTTTTTAAAACAGCCTTTTTTAATGTTCTATCTCCCTGAAACATTCCTCTTTGCATAATAAGTAGGGTTGCTTCTGCTATTTTATCTATGGAAAGATTAGCCTCCACAACCAGCACATCTGATTCCTCAAATGCATTCTCTATTTTTTTATTAAGAGGGTAGATGTTTTTTTTTAAAAAATGAATTGAGCCTAAAATATAACTTGTATTTGTGTTTGATCGAATCTGCCACAAAAAAGTTTTTCCATTTTTTGAATCTATTTGCTTGGAACAAAAAATAGCAAAAGGGAATAATACAATAAGGAATAATACAATAATGTTTCTTTTCCGACCTGTTAATCTATACACAATATGTGCTCCTTAAATTTTAAAATTCAATACTTTAAAATAGTGACTAAAACTTTATTCCTTCTTTGATTTTTCTTTCTTGTCCTTTCTCTTCTCCTTTAACGTTCTTTTTGGGGTCTTTTTTGCCTTTTTTTCTATCCTTTTTTCTCCCATTATTCAGTCCTCCTATTTAATCTCTTTCTAAGTATAATTAATTCTAAGTGTATTGTAAAGTCCTTTTCAAATTTGTTAATGAATATTAAAATTCATTAACCTGTTAAAATTTTTATTTACAATGCTATTCAACTCTTTAACAGAAATACCCCTTATTTCAGAAATTTTTTCAGCAACAATTTTTGCTCTTAAAGGAGTATTTAACTTACCTCTAAAAGGTTCTGGCGAAAGATAAGGGGAATCAGTTTCATAAAAAACCCTGTTCAAAGGTAATGTTTTTACAATTTCTCTCAAATAATCACTCTTCTTAAACGTAACAATACCTGAAATAGAAATATAATATCCCCTTTCTAATATTTCTTTAGCATCTTCCATACTCCCTGTATAACAATGAAAAATAACTGGTAAATTAAATTCCATTTGCTCAAGAGTCTTTAAAATCTCTTTTTCTGCCTCTCTGGAATGTATGAGTAATGGCATTTTAACTTCTTTTGCAATATTAATCTGCCTTTTAAAAACCTTTAGCTGATTTTCAGGAGTTGATAAGTTGTAATGGAAATCAAGTCCAGCTTCCCCCACTGCAATTACCCTTTTATTTTCTAAAAATTTAATTATTTTTCTCTCCACCTCTGAAGTATATTGGTCAGCATTGTGTGGATGAGCAGCAGTCATACATAAAATGTTATCATTGTATTCAAGAACCTCAAAAGTTCGCTCATACGACTCTTTCTCATAAGGATCAGCAATAGTAACTATCTTTGAAAAACCAGAATTAAAACACTCATCAATTATCTTTTTCCTTTGCCCCTCAAAATCTTTATGATCTAAATGGCAATGAAAATCTATAAAATTCATCTCAACCTCATTATTTATAGATATAATCTCTATAATTCCAAATTTCTTTATACTCTATAAATATAAGGAATTCAAGACTTTGATATATAAACCTTCTCTTCAAGTGTTATATAAGAATTGTTACCTATGTTTCTCAGCTTATATAACCTTTTATCTACTTTTTTTAAACTGAAAATTTATTAATTTGACAATTTTTTATTCATAATATATAAATTA
>JAUXFB010000032.1 GCA_030620255.1 Candidatus Aminicenantota bacterium
AGGAAGACCTGGTAAGATATTTTTGATTGGATCAACTGAAATATTAAAAGATAATCTTCTTGATGAAGAGGGGAATTCTCCAAATGCTCAGTTCCTGTTAAATATTGTTGATTATTTAAATAATCAACAGGACATTGCTGTTATGAGGAGCAAAAACCAGAAGTTTAATCCAATAAAAGATACAAAACCAGGTACACGCACTTTTGCAAAAATTGTTAATATAGGTGGATTACCCTTGCTCTGTATTTTGTTTGGTATTTTTGTATGGTTTCGGAGAAAGGCTAAAAGGAAAAAAATTCAAGCTATGTTTAGAAAATAAAATATGGGAGAATTATGATGAAGATTAAAAAAATAAAAACCGAAAATATTGTTTTGATAAGTGTGATTATTATATTATTAGCTTTTCTCATCTTTCGAAATCCAAATAGAGTACATTATAATCTTCCTGAAATAAAGGCTGTTAATAAACAGGATATTTCTAAAATTGAAATAAGAAAATCCGATCAATCCTTAACCTTAATAAAAAAGAACAGTAAGTGGATAATAGATCCTCAAGCATATCCATGTGATAGTAATAAGATAAATGATATGATTGATAATATTTCTAATTTAACTCTAACAGCATTAGTATCTGAATCAAAGGACTATAATAGATATGGATTGGATAATGAAAAAAAGATTGTTGTAAAAGTATTTAATATAAAAAATCAACTTTTAAGGGACTTTGAAATTGGAAAGGAAGCATCAACTTTTCGTCATACATTTGTTAAAATCCCAAATGATATTAAAGTCTATCAGGCAAGCAATTCATTTAGAAATAATTTTGATCAAAAAATTGATGCTTTAAGAGATAAACTTGTTATGCAATTTGATAAAAATGAGATTATAGAGATAGAGATTATAAAAAACAAGAAGAAACTTCATTTTACAAAAAACATAAAACCTGTTGAGATCAAAACTGAAAAAAAGGATGATGAGAAGAGCTATAAAAAAACTCAAGAACAGGAATGGCTTACACATAATAAAAAGAAAGGTAATTCAAATGAGATTGACTCCATTTTTGTAGAATTAACAAAACTTAATTGCACAAAATATATTGAAAATAAAACTAAACAAGATTATACAGATCCAATTTATACAATAACTCTTAAGGGAAATAAGATCTATTCTATCTCTATATTCGAAAAAATAGAAGAAAAAAGCAGTAATGAATATCCTGCGATAACATCAGAAAGTCCATATCCTTTTATACTTTCTTCTTATACAGCTGATAATATTATGAAAAAACCTGAGGATTTAATAAAAGAAAAATAAGATACTTTAAATTATTTGTTTTCCCATTCTTCAAGATGAGATTGAATGAATTCAATGATCTTTTTATGTTCATCTTTTCCATTACCTTGAATATTCATTGGTTGCCCAAATTCAATATATATGGTTTTTTTTGGGTTAATCTTACCAAAACCCCTTATCAATTTACCATTTCCCCAGAAATCTGTTTTTACAGCTATTGGGAGAATTTTAACTCCTGAATTTTTTGCTAATTTTATGCCAAGAGTATTAAATCTTTCAGGGATAAATTCAATCTGACGGCGACTTTGAGGAAAAACAATGATAGAACGTCCATTTGAAAGATTCTTCTTTCCCTCTTTTAGAACAGTTATCAAATCTTCTCTTGGATTCTCCCTTCCAACAACAATTGGATCTCTTGATCTCATAATGGGTCCGAATATTGGACCTTTTACAAGTTTGTTTTTAACAATAAAAGTCGCAGGATGTATAAGAGTAATTAAACAGGGTAGAACAATTGTTTCAAGTGTGCTCATATGATTACTAATAAACACAATTGGTTCATCAGATTTTTTGAGATTATCAAGCCCTCTTATGTGAAATCGACCTCCACATCTTTCAATTGCTTTTAATATATCAAATGATGTCTCTGCCCAATTTTTATTATCATAAATTCCCTTTTTTATATAAGAGCGACTTTTAAAGACAATTTTTCCAAAATTGAAGTAAAACCACAATCTGGATTTAAGAAAGATTTTATAACCTAATGAGCAACGAGTATCTTTAGGTGTATCATACTTTATATCATTAAAAAAGGGATTCATATAATTCCTTCACATTAAAATTAATTATAATTTTATTTAAAATTAAAGTCAAAGGCAAAAGTAGAAAGTAGCCAGTAGGTAGGAGTTAGGAGGTTGAAAAAAGTAGGGGCAGGGTTTACCTCTGCCCAGAGTCAGAGTAACAAGTAAAAAGGAAAAAGTAAATAGTTTTGAGTTAAAAAAAGAACTACTAAACCATTCAACCAATCAACCAGTCAACTATTAGTCTAGTAAAGAGTGGATGAGTAACAAGTTAAAAGTAAAAAGATAAAAGGAAAAAGTAGGATCTGGGGACTGGGATTTAGGATTTAGTAAAAAATATCAAGTAAAAACTCATCACTTGTTATTTTGACTCTTCGACACCTCAACATTTCGACTTAGACTTAAACTGATAAAGGAAATACTATTCAACCAGTCAACTATTAGTCCAGTCAACAAGTGTCAGTGTTTGTGTCAGTGGAAGTGTTGAGTTTTAAGTTGAAAAAAACTGACGAGTGAATAGTCTTGCTTGACTCATATGTTGAAATTATATTTGATTTATACTATTATAATGCAGGTTGATATATGGAGGTGAGTTATGGAGGAAAAAGAGGTTGGAAAAATTATTCACTACTTTGGAAAAATTTATGTGGGTATTATTGAACTAACAGATACTTTAAGAGTAGGTGATACAATTCATATAAAAGGAGCTCATGACGATTTTACACAAAAAGTGGGTTCCATTCAAATTGAGCATGAACAGATTCAAGAAGCCAGAGCAGGTGAATCTATTGGTATAAAAGTAAAAGATATAGTTCATGAACATGATAAAGTTTATAAGGTGTTAGAATAACAGAAAAAACCTCTGTCTCCTTGCTCCTTACTTTACAAAATTACATTTTTCTAATATAATTCAAACAATCGTGAAAAAAAAAATAATATATATTGTTGTTATATTGATTATTTGTATGTTTATATTGTTTTGTTCTGACTTTTATAAAATATTTATAAAGCCACTTGATATTGGAAAAAAGATTGATAAAAATTATGGGGATGTGATTTTAGTTCTTGGCGGGGGATTAAGACCAAAAGTTAGAATTGGATATAGTACTGAAGAGAGGTTAAAACTTGCTGTAAGATTATTTAAACAAAAAAAAAGAGCAATAATTATTTCTGATGGATCTTTATACAAAAGAAGCCCAGCAATAAAAAAAATGAAGGATTATTTATTTAAACATAACATTGAGGATGATTATATTCTTATTGAGGGTAAAAGTCAGACAACTTTTGATAATTGTGTTAATGCAAAGAATATAATAGATAAAAATCATTTCAAAGAGGTTATTATATGTACATCTCCTTATCATCAGAAGAGAACAGAGATGATATTGAAATATCTGAATTTTAAAAGATTTAAAATCGCCAAAATGTATAACTCTGAGATTTACCAGTCCAATAATATAAAACAAAGGTTAAGGAATTTTAAATTAATTTTACGTGAATACTTTGCAATAGTAAAGTTAAAGATATTCAAAAAGTAGACTTCAAAAGGAGAAAGTATGGAGTGTAAGAAAGAAGAAAATATGAAAATGTGTAATTGTACATATCCATGTTCAAAAAAGGGCATGTGTTGTGAATGTATTGCATATCATAGAAGACTCATGGAGCTGCCTGCCTGTTATTTTTCAAATGAGACAGAACGAACATATGACCGTTCAATTGAAAAATTCATTGAAGATTATAAAAATAGAAAAGTATATTAAATTTAAAAATAAAAAAGTAATTAATTACTCTTCTTCAAAGAGTAATGTCTTCATTTTCCAGCCATAAAACTTATCAAATATATCTTTGAATTTTTTATATTCAGATAGAGGTAGTACCAATGTTTTTATTTTTATACTTCTTTCAATAATAATACTATTAGCTTCTGTTTTAACTTTTAAATAAAATGAATATTTTTCATTATCTATGTTTAAATTGTCAGGTAAATAAAGGGCTTTAATGTTCTTATCTGATTCTAAATTCCATTTTTCATAAACCTCGAATTTTTTTCCAAAATAAAGCGGGTAATTTCTAGTCTTAAGGCTAAGTCTAAATGGGAAATCAGCGAAAAAGTATGGAACTTTAGGCAATGTTAGAATAGAAACCTTACCCTGTTTAACAAAAAGAGTACTACCCTTGATTAAATGATTGATTTTTACATTTTTATTAGAATCCTTTAAATTGGATAAAGTGTATGAAATGGATTTTGATCCCTCAGAAAATACATTTGCTGATTTGGAGAAAAACTTTTTCTTTTCATTCTCGCTCTTTAAAGAGATACCTTCTCTGGCTATCTTATCAAAGAAACCATTTATATCCACATTTATATGAGCAGTATATGAACCATTTTGAGACATTTTAATCTTTATCTCTGTACATGCTCTGTTTTTAATATTTTTATAATAATTTATTTTTATCCATTCAGGCTTTCCTTGTTTTATTGCTAATCCCTCTGTACCTTCAGGAACACCCACATACCCTAATTGTTCATTCTCTCCATTTGGATTTAAAAAGATCAATTCTCCATTCAATGGTACTGCAACAAATATGGTTTTAAACTGGTCCATAACAACAAGTTCTTTTTCAGGCGTTTTTGCATCAGTAACAAAAATTGGAAATGGCTTGAATTTAGCAGCCTTTAATAGAGATATGAGAAGAGAGGATTTGTCCCTTATATCTCCATAAAAATTCTTAAGTACTTTAGAAGCCTTGTGAGGATAGTATCCGTCTTGTCCAAGCGGCAAAGTAATCTTTTTTATATCTTTTGTAATGAATTCGTAGATTTTTAATATTTTGCCCCTATCAGATTTTTCCTTTTTTATTAATTTTCTTACTTTTTTCTTTATCGATGAATCTGGTTTGGTTTTTTTATGGAACTCATTAAATAGTTTTGTTACAATATTTGACCAGTCTTTTGAAGTTGAGAATATTAGATATGGAGATAGATAATTGGAAGGAGGTCTATATTCTTCAATCTTGAATTTAGGTATATCTTTCATTTCCCATGTATAAATTTTATAATTTTCATGTTTATCAATTTTATGTTCTATTTTTTTAGAGCTTATCTTTTTGAAAAAAGAGAGATTATTTGGGATCCTTACTTTGAAATTCATTATAGATTTTGGATTCTCTCCTTGAAATAATACTTTAGAAGCAATCAATCCATTTGCCACAGGACTTTCTTTGACATAATGCATAAAAACAGCATCATAAGATTCTACATTCTGAAATGAATAGACTTTATCAAGTATATTTGAGTAAAGTGAAGCTCCTTTGAGTTCAGCGGGAGTAATAGTATTAATTGCTTTATTTTCAACAGGTATTTTTTCCAGATCTTTTTTTAAAGTTAATGCTTCCAGAACATTTATTTTATCTTTTTCCTCTTTAAATCTGATTCTGTAATCACTGAACATGTCCCTGCCTGCACTGTTTATTATCTTATAAAAATCTAACACTTCTTTTTCCAATATCTTTTTATCCTGATTGAGAGTAAGTGTTTTTGATGAATATAGTATATATGTGTAAGAGTCAGGAGGGATCATGGTCTGGGAATCTTTAAATTTCTTTATAAGATTATCATCTATTGAAAAGATAAAATTTATAAGAAAAAAAGTTAATAATAAAAATAAGATCTTTTTTTTCATTTTACAGCTCCTTTTTCTAAAATTACAAAACTTTTGTTAAATTTATCAATTAAAATAAATGCTTTTTTCAATTTTTTATAATCATCCGGTAACAGGATTGATGTTTCTATCTTAAAATCTCTTTTAAAAAATATTGTATTATTCTTTACCTGGACATCAAATTTGACAAAAATAGGGGGCTCATTAAATTCAAATGAATCTGGAAATGCTTTTATACTATATGTCTTATCGATTTTTACTTCTTCTTTTATATAAGAACCTGATTTTGAAAACAAAAATAAAGGATACTCTCTTTCAGGAAGTCGGGTAAGGTTATAAATTACAAGAGAGAGCAAAATGTCTGCAGAAGATTTACCTTCAGGTATCTTCATGAGATAAAAATTACCAAGTTCTTTTATAAAATTTTTAGCTTCTATTTCAAGATTGATTTTATACTCTTTATCCAATTCTTCAGGTTTACCAAATTCGGATTTTTTTATTGATGTTCCCTGCTGTATTGACTGCAAGATTTTTGTAAATAAAAAATTTTGCATAGTGCCAGGGAACTGTTTTGCTATTTGCCTTAAAATAAAATCATAATATCCTTTACCTTTGATTGTTATTTTTGAAAATAGGTTCCCATTCTCTGAAATTTCACTTATAGCATTAATACAACCCATGCTCTTTTCAGCTGTGTAAGGTTTGTTTTTGACTATGTTCTTACCTTCTTCTGAAAGATGAAGAACATATTTTCCACCAGTGTAAGATTCGCCAAAATCTGAGCTTAATTCAAGTGTGGGATCCATATAAATAAATTCATTTTTTGCAATTTCAACTGCAACTATTGCATGCTGAAAATAAATTGATGGAATTTCAATATCTGTTTTATGATTGACATTTATTAAGACATCTTCTGAATGGATACCAGCAATTTTTAGCATGGATATCATTAAAACAGATTTGTCTCTACAAACTCCATACTTTTTCTCAAATGTATAGGTTGCTTTGTGAGGTTCTAAAAAAGCGCCTACATCCATAGAAGAGCCCATATATCTTATATTTTTAGAAATATATCTGAATATTGCAAGAATCCTTTCTTTTTTATCTTTTTTATCTTTTATAAGAGAGTTTACAAGTTTTATCATCTCAGGATTTTTATCAATCTTTCCTATATTCAGTTCAGCAGCATATTTTGAAAGATCCTTCCATGTTTTGAATGTAGATACAATGAGCTTTAGCCCAAGATCTATGGGAGGAATCATCAGCAATTCTCTTTCAAGAGCTTTTATGTTTTTTGCTTCCCATGTATATGTTGTGAAATTTGTATCATCTTTTTTTATTTCTTTCATCTTACCATTTTTTACAATACTGTATAAAGGCATATTTTTTGGTATTTTAATTATGGCTCTGGTATTTATAACTGGATAAAAGGATTGGAAAAGAAGCAATTCTGTATAGTTATTCTTCAATATAGGTTTTGATTCAACAGTTGTTTTAATCTCAATCGTATCTCCGATCTTTGCAGAAGTAAGTTGAACTACCAGCTCCCTGAAATTTTCCTCAAATATATTCATTTGTTGGATTGCACCTATTGTTTGATCCTTAATATTTGATTCAGGAACTGATATATAAGTTCCATCACTATGAATGACTCTGGCAATGTTTATCTTTACTTTACTGTACCTTTTGTGATATGGGAATTTTTGAGTTGAAAATCTCTTTTTACCTCTTTGTGTAAGTATTTTAATTAGAGAATGATCAGTTCTTATAAAAGAGCCATCTTCCTGTACTTGAATTGAAACATTATCATCAATAATTATAGCATCAGCATTTTTGAAAGTCTTAGAATCTCCCGCTGCTTTGATTTTACTGAGTAAATTTTTTGAAACATTTCCTTTTTCTTGACTGTTAAGAAAAGAGAATATAATAAAGATAGAAATTGTAAATATAAAGAATCTTTTCATATTTCACCTCTTGTTTTTATTTAGTGTATATTAGTATACATACGAATAACTTATCTGTAAAGTTTTTTAGATTTTAATAAAAAGAAGGCAGCCTCTGGATCGGAACTTATGGTGGCGGAATCGTGTTACTATTGCAAACAAATAATAAGCAATAGAGGGGATCAGGCTACTTGAATTTAAAATACAGAAATGTTAAGCTATAGACCATTAATATACATATAAGAAATGAGTATAAAAAAAAGGCACATTTATTCAAACAAGATATAATGATAATAACTTATTGTGTTGATATAGATTGTAATGATTCTTTTATACTTGCAAAAAAATTATATGAAAATGGGCAAAGAGAAATATTTGTATATAAAGGAGGTATTGAAGAGTGGGTATCTCTTGGCAATAAAGTTGAAACTTTAAACACTTTAGAGAATTAATATGGGAAAAAAAATATCAAGATTTTTAAGCACACAAATTGTTCAAACATTATGTTGTTTTATTCTTGGAGGAATATTTATATATGCAGGTATTGACAAGATAAGAAATCCCTATGATTTTGCACAAATTATTTATGATTATCAACTTTTACCAGATATTTTTATATATTTCGTTGCTGTAACTTTACCCTGGATAGAAATGGTTACAGGCTTATTTTTAATTTCAGGAGTATTTACAAGAACATCTTCAATTATATTATCATCACTTCTTCTTGCTTTTATTGTTGCTTTTACTATTAATGAAATCAGAGGTTTTAATATTAGTTGTGGATGCTTTCCAACTGAAAAGAAAAGTTTAGGTGATAGTCTTATACTTTTGATTTTAAGGGATATACTAATGTTTATACCTGGATTAGTAATAATTTTCTTTTATAAATCAAAAAAATTATTATATAATAGAAAGTTATGACTAAAG
>JAUXFB010000209.1 GCA_030620255.1 Candidatus Aminicenantota bacterium
TTATAGTTATAAAAAGAACAGACAAACTTTCTATTTGGTGTAATATAACAGATAAAAAAATGTGAACAAAAATTACTGCTAATATATATGAAATAAACATTAAGAGTATGTAAATTTTATTGGAAAATACAAATTTTATACCTTTTTTCATAGAGGATAAAAAATTCTTATCATATTTTAGTCTGAAAATCCTTGAAAAATCATAAATTGCAATTGAAAAGATTGATATAATTATGCTTATAAAAATCAAAACATAGAATAGTATTTCTATTAAAAACTCGTTGGAAGAATTATTTTGAATTTTCCATATCAAGAAGCCAAAAATTAAACAGAGCAAAAATACAACTCCAAAGTTAACTAAATTTATAAAGAACATTTTGAGCATTTTAAAAAAGTTTTCAACTGAAGAAGAGATCAAATTTAAAAAATTATTCTTTTCTTTGTTTAATAAAACAGAATATATACCACCAGAAATAAAGATTGATATAATGGAGAACGCAATAATAACAAAAATGCAAATTGGGATTAAAGTTGGAAGCATTCCTTTGTAATTTCCAAAAATTTCAACCATGCAGGTGAAAAAGCCATCAGAGCCCAATTTATTTAAAATTATTGACTCGCTTACTGCAAAAGAAATCGCTTTGTAGAAAGTAAAATATATGATAATACTGAAAAGTATATTGAATAACCATGCATATATTGCAATTCTTATGTTCTTAATTCCTAAACTTTTTGTTATAGCTTTTAATAATTTCATTTTAAACCTCCTACATAACTAAAAGACTCAATATGTTTTGAAATAAGAACCCAAATTTTGTTGCTATGGTTTTTAATCTTGTTTTTTTAGGCTCCAGAATTTTTGAATTGTTTATTAAATTTTTATCAAGCAAAATTTTAAACTCAGGATCAATAGCAGCATATACAATAGGTGAATTCTCATAAAAAATTATCTTTTTCCATTTTTCTTTCTCTTTCCAGAAATATTTAATATGTTTACCATTTTTAAGTTTTATTAACAATTCAACAGGAAAGTATCCCTCATTTCTTGTAAAAATAGCTTCATTTCTATATTTAACTGGACTTGAATCTATTTTTTTGATTCTACACTAAACACAGCATTATCAAGGTTTGATGAACCATTTATAAACTGATTAAATGCCCATGAAAAATCTTCATCCATAAATTCATTAAATGTGTTTATAAAGTCTTCTGTTTTTGGATGTTTAAATTTAAACTTCTTAGCATAAAATTTGAAAAAATCATACATTTTCTTCTTTCCAATGTAATTTTTTAAACTTCTTAAAAGAGTGCTTGCTTTAGAATAAACATTATTTGCATAATATAAACCATTGAGGAATTTCCATGAATATTGGTTAACATTATCAATTGGTAGAAGTGATACGCAGCTTAAGCGATTTCTCTCCCAATCATTTATGTTTATCAAACTTGAAGCAATAAAGGAATATGAATTCTTAATATAAGCATCCAGGATCTCCATTTCAAAAAATGTATTGACCCCTTCATCAAGCCATGCTTCTCTGAATTCATCAGTTCCGACCATCCCATACCAGTATTGATGCCCAAATTCATGAATGGTTACCATTTCAGTCATTTTCATAGATTTAGGTAGAAAATTAACATATCCTGCAGTAATTAATGTTGGATATTCCATACCTGCAGATCTCATCCCTTTTAATGGAGGATCAACAATGGTGATTTTTTTATAAGGATAGGGAAAGATGTTTTCAGCATAAAAATTTAACGTGAATTTAAGAGAATTCAAATACCTTTGTTTTGCTTTTGAATGAAATGGGGATAAAAGCAATTCAATTGTTGTGTTCTCATCATTTCCATTTAATTTAATCTTTTCAATGATTTTTTTAAATTCAGGTGATGTAGCCCATGCAAAGTCATGAATGTTTTTTTCTTCATAAAAATATGTTATTGTTTTGTCTACATTTTTTTCTTTCTTAATGAGATTCCCAGTAGAACCAATTATAAAATTTTCAGGTATTGTAATATCAACTTTATATTCACCATAATCAGCAAAGAATTCTGAATGTCTATGAAATTGGTGACAATTCCACTGCCCATCATTTTGTAAAACACCAATTTTAGGAAACCATTGCCCAAAGAAGAAATAATCATCTGCAAAACCTGTTCTTGCAATTATTTTAGGTATGGTTAAAATAAAATCCGTTTTAATTGTAACTGACTGATACGGCTGAATTGGTTCCTCAAGGCTGATTTCAATTACAGTTCTATCGTGTTTGTTTTGATCGTCAGGTGATATGTAACGAATTTTTTCATATAACTCTTCTCCATTTATTATTCTCATTCCCTTTATTTTTATTTCTCCAAATTGTAACTTTTTGAGATATCTTTTCGATTTTTTTTCAAATCCAGCCTCTTTTAAAAATGTTGATTTTGTATTTCTAAAAGCATTGTAATATAAATGAAACCTTAGATTACTTATAGGATTATCTGTTTTGTTTATCCATGTTAAAATCTCAGATGCTTCAAGTTTTTTAACTCCAGGGAATAATTGGGCAGTAATTAAATATTTTACTGTTGGCTCATCAAGGTTCTTGTTGTTTTGCAAAATATCTAAGCTGTTCTCTTCCTTTTTTTCAATAGTATCTAATTGAGAACAAAGATAGAACGAAAAAACTGTTAATAATAAAATAATTAAAATTGTTTTTTTCATTTATTCTCCTTTTTTGAGTTTTTTCTCCCATTCCCAGGCTGAATTTATAATAAACTCAAGATCATTGTATTTTGGACTCCAGTCCAATTTATCTTTTATTAAGTTTGAATCAGCAATCAAAATGGGAGGGTCGCCTTCTCTTCTTTTTGAATTAACCACTTTAAAGTTTACTTTTGTAACCTTTTTTACTGTATTTAAAACTTCCAATACTGAATATCCTTTTCCATACCCACAATTAAAAACTTTACTTTTTCTCTCTTTTTTTAAATGATTTAAGCAAAGAATATGTACATTTGATAAATCATCAATGTGAATGTAATCTCTTATAGCTGTCCCATCAGGGGTGTTGTAATCAGTCCCAAATATATTTAAACTTTCATATTCGCCCAATGCTGTTTTTAATGCAAGCGTAATAAGATGAGTTGGATTTTCATACTTCTGTCCAATTCTTAATTTTTTGTCAGCCCCAGCAACATTAAAATAGCGTAATGCAATATAATTGAAATTTTTATATATATAAGATATATCTTCTAATAGTATTTCTGTAAACATTTTAGATCTCCCATATGGATTCACCGGGTTAAGCTGTGAATTTTCTTTAACAGGAAATTCTTCTGGAATTCCATACACAGCTGCACTTGATGAAAAAACAAAGTTTTCTACACCATTTTCAACACATGATTTTATTAGACTTAATGAGTTAATAAAATTATTATTATAATATTTTATAGGGTTATTTACAGATTCTTCTACAACTATATATGCAGCAAAATGAATAACACTTTTGATTTTGTATTTTTTAATTACTTTGGTTATTAGATTTGTATCTTTTAAATCTCCTTTTATAAAATCTCCGTAAAGCACGAAATCTTTGTTCCCGGTTGACAAATTATCATAAACAATTGGCTTGTATCCTTGTTCTCCAAGATCTCTTACTACATGGCTGCCTATGTATCCAGCACCTCCTGTAACCAGGATATTTTCTGTTGAATCATGCATTTTTTATCTCTTTTAATAATCTTACTCTATTTTGAAATATCATTCAACCAGAATAATATTTCAAAATTATAGTTTTTTTAGCTTTTATTGTTAAATTAATTCAATATTTTATTTGACTTTTTTTTAAAAAGTAAATATTTTATATGTGTGAAA
>JAUXFB010000009.1 GCA_030620255.1 Candidatus Aminicenantota bacterium
AAGTAAAAAAGATAAGATTCAAAAAAAAGATATAGAAGATGTTACTATTAGCAAAAAAATGGGAATTGAGAATAAAAATTTAGAGATTAAATCTAATGAAAAGGAAATTAAAGAACATGAACCTGGAACTAAAGCCATACAAGATGAAAAGTTAAGGGATAAAGAATCATTTGATTATATTTATGTAGAAAAAATAGGTGAAGAGAAAGCTCAAAAAGGAGCAATTACCCCGCCTACAAAAAGCAAATTAGAGGGCCATTTAAAAGAACGGTACCCAGATGAAAAGAGAGAAAAATCAAAAAAGAGAATTGAAGAACCAAGGAGAAAAATATCATACGCAAGAACTGTGGAACCAGGTCTGAAAAGATCGAATTGGGAAATTGTGGATTCTTTAAACATAAAACTGGAAAATTACAAAAAATATGTTCCATCAAATGATATAGAAAAACTCTATGAAGAAGCCCTGTCAGTATCATTAAAATTGAACAATAATTTTGAAGAACTCAGGCAAGAGTCAATTAAAAGTAATATATACAATAATATAGAATCCAGTATAAAAAGAGTGAAGCCATCATTATCGGCTTTTATAAAAGAAGATGCTATTTACACATATCCGGATATAAATTATTTTCTTTTAAAGTGTCAGCCCGGAACTATTGAATATAGGTTTTTCCTTTTAGCAAATTCCGGGTATTGTATTAGTGAGAATTTTTGTTATAAAAGTAAAAATATAAAACAGGATCTTCTTCCTTCCTGGAAGAGAATATTACCTGAATTGAAGGGAGTATTTCTAAAGATTGCAATACAGACAATCAATCATATAAATAAGAATTAAATTCTTAAATTAAAATTGATTTATGTTTACTCAAAGATTTCGTATATAGCATTATTCAGAACGAAGCGTACATTTTTTCCCAAAGCAAGGAATTTAGCTGACATTGGCTCTCTTCTCAATAGCTTGAAATATTCCATGCTTGCGAATTTGATCCGGTTTGTTTGCTGATTTTTTTGAGCTTGAATCTGTGAGTCTACCCAGAATGCTCCTGTATTGTAAAATGCTCTGCCCCGGATATTTTTTGTCTGCTGGGATACATTTTGAGTTTTACCCTCTTTATCTCTATATAAAAGTCGCGATTGCCCCTGTTTTGTCTGTATATAATTTGATGCTCTGTTCAATTCCTGGACTTCTTTGCTTACTCGGATGCTAGGAGAGCCTGATTTTAAGCTAAGATTCGAAAATTCCTCTTTATTTTTCTTCTCAAAATTGAGATCATGGCCATAAATACCTCCAAGAGTCTGATCTATTGGCCGAATTTCTCCTCTTCTTACCCTTGATTTTTCATCTTCAACAATTAAATAACTTGTATAAGGCGTAATAATACCATATGTACGTGCAAGTTGAGTAATTTCATGAACAAGTTCCTTACTTTTTCCATAAAGCCTTATGGAATCTAATAGAAAGCCGATTCGCCTTGATGCCCATAAAGAAGGAATAAAACTGTAAGATGGATTTAGTTCAGAACCCTTAAAATTCCCAGAATATTCAAATTTCCTTTTTTTATTACCAATTTTACCTTCCAGTATTATTCTGGTTTTCCCTGAATCTTTATAACGGCCGAGAATAGAAATGGATGATCCTTTGAACAAATCGGGAAGATTTTTTGGGTACATTTTTGAAACCCTTATGTTTTTGCTAAAATTCAATTTTAGGTTTGTTAGAACAGGAGATTGCACCTTTTTATAAAAATTTGACACCTTGATTTCAATATCCTCGTCAGTAGAGATGTACGTCCTGTATGCTTTTGTATATTCAGTTATCTTGTCAAGTAAATGTGTATTTATTTCATTACCAATACCAAAAGTAAAAATTCTTGCATTTGAAATGTTTTTTGTTTTGATCTTTTTTAAAAGCATATCTTCATTTGTTTCACCTATGGTGGGTTTTCCATCTGTAAGAAAAATAATTATATGGGGTCTTGCTTCTCTTTTTTTCATGTTCAAAGCTAAACTCAAAGCCTCATCTATATTTGTTCCTCCAATTGCCCTTAAATTTTCTATAAAGTCTCTTGCCTTTTTAAGATTGATTTTATTAACAGGTCTTAGATTTTCAAATAGAACCTCTGCTTCAGTTGAAAATTTGATAATATCAAAGTCATCACCTTTATTAAGGTTTTCAATACAAAATAGCAGTGCTGATTTTGCTTGATTTAGTTTTTTGCCTGCCATACTTCCAGAGGTATCAATTACAAATGTAATATCTTTTTCAATAATTCTATCTATATTTGTTACAAAACCAGGACTAAGACTAAGGAAAAAGAAACCATGCTCTCCTCTTTTTTTATAGGATGTAAGAGAAAATCCGAGATCTCTTTTATTTGTATCATAATAGAGTTTAAAATCAATTTCTGGTTTTACATCTTTTTCTTCATAACCTATAACTGCTTTATGTTTGTTTTTTCTGATGATTTCTACTTTATGTGTAGGACAATAGATGTTTTTTATACTTTGATCTGATCTTATCTCAACGTTTATATTAACATTTTTTAATGGTTTAGCAGAGAATTTTTCTGTGTTTAATGGATACAGGTATTCAAAAGTATTATTATCCTTATTTAGAATTTCTGTGTATGACATTTTGACTCTCTTTTCTGAATATGGTTCTATTGGATATATTCGCACCTTAAACACACCTTCTCCGCTGTAT
Organism: Candidatus Aminicenantota bacterium; assembly: GCA_030620255.1. Classification (GTDB taxonomy): domain Bacteria; phylum Acidobacteriota; class Aminicenantia; order UBA2199; family UBA2199; genus JAUWNT01. The sequence continues at coordinate 2,705 of JAUXFB010000009.1, forward strand.
TCAAGAAGTGCAGGATCTCGCATTCTTCTTACAATATCCTCATAAATTTTCCTTGCTTTTTTAGAATCAAGGAGTTCTGCAGAAAGTTCTTTTCCATTCACAAATATACTGAAATTTTTTATAAAAGCATTGTGTGGAATAGGGAAGAGATAATAACCTTCCAGGCGTCTTCTCGAAGGATTATAAAAAACCTGATCAATGTAGGTTGTTGCAACCTGGTCTTCAATTTTAACATTTACTTTATGGTATTTTACTTCAAGAGGGAATGGATTGAATCTTGGCCAGGGACGGGGATGCGGCCTAGGAGGCTTTGGTATTACAATAAAACCATCACCATATATTGAGCAAACAAAGCCAAGAATAATGATTACAATTAAAACTCCTTTGAATGCTTTTAATTTATTCATAATTGATCTCCTTTTAAATATTGTGTTCAAATAGAATTGTTTGTAAATTTAACAAGTTATTTCTTAAATTTAAAGTTCTTTTTTTCAGCCTGTTCTCTAATTGCTTTGATCATTGCAGTATCAATAGTATTATCATCAACATTTTTTTTTCTCTTTTCTAAAACATATTTATCCCTGCCCTTTTTTAATCCATTAATTCTGTTTTGAATTTCTTCTCTCTCTCTTCTCTTTATATCAATATATTCTTTTCTCTCTTTTTTATTTAATTTTTTCATTTCAGAAGGTAGCTCTTCATGTTTCATATCTTCTACTTTTATTTTCCCCTCTTTTACTGCATCAACCAGATCCCATCCTGTATTTGAATATTGTTTTGAAGATTTGGTTACAGCTCTTTGAACCATAACCTCTTCATTTACAGTCATTGCATTCATATCCTGCTTTTTTTGTCTCTCCTTTTTTATATTACCTGCTTTTCCATATCCAATATATGTTTTATTCAATTTCATTCCAAGCTTAACTATCTCTTTATCCTGAGGTGCTTTTATATGTACTATTCTCTGGTTATGATCAATATTCATATATTTCCCATCAGCAAGACCAGCTCCATCTTTCCAATTTGTTCTTATTCCTGTTTGATAGTTTCCGCAAAAAATTGTATTAACAATGATTCCTTTTGATATTGCATTTTTGCAGGACATTCTGTAATCAACTCTACCCTGAGTAAATGGTTCGTTTCCAGCTATAAAAATCACTTTGTATACATTATTGTTCCTGTTCCATTTTAAATTTTCAACAGATTTTCGAATAACCTGTCCGCAGTACTCACTCCCACCGTTTGTTCTCAATTTGAACAATTCATCTGAAATTTGGTCCAGATCTTCTGATAATGGAACGATCATACGCATATATCCTTCAGAGGCTGGAATCGAGCTTTTCCCATATTCATAAAGTGCAACTTCTAATCTCGGACTTCTGTTTTTCTGCTTTGCCAGAGCCATTTCATTTACTATTTTCCATAATTGAGTTTTTGTCTGTTCTATTAATCCCTGCATGCTGCCACTTGTATCAAGTAAAATCGCCATTTGAATCAATGGTTTCTCATTATGTTTTTTTGCCGTTGATACGTTTGTGATAATAAAAAGAGTAAAAATAATAATAGATAAAATCTTTAAATTTTTCATAGTTCCTCCATTTTTTCTAATCTTATTCTAAAAATAATCATCATGCAATATATGTCGGACAAATAAAAAAAAATCCCCTATTGTGCACTTTTAAATTTTAAATGACAATTTTTCATTCGCCTATTGACAACTAACATTAATTCCCCTAATATTTCATTAGGATGAAAAAAGGATTTTCCTATTGTGTCACAAAATGAAAACTACACACTCAATTATTAATGGTGATTCAAGGAATATGCGCGAACTGAAGGATGAATCTATCCAGTTAATAATTACTTCTCCTCCTTATTGGCAACTAAAGGATTATGGCTCAGATAATCAAATTGGCTATAATGATTCTTATGAAGATTACATTAATAATTTAAATTTAGTTTGGAATGAGTGCTATAGAGTATTAGAAAATGGATGTCGATTATGCATTAATATTGGTGACCAATTTGCTCGTTCTGTCTATTATGGACGTTATAAAGTAATACCTATTAGAACTGAAATAATCAAATTCTGTGAAGGCATTGGTTTTGATTATATGGGTGCAATTATCTGGCAGAAAAGAACTACTACAAATACTACTGGTGGCGCTTCTATAATGGGAAGTTTTCCCTATCCGAGAAATGGAATTTTATCCATAGATTATGAATTTATTCTTTTATTTAAAAAATTGGGAAAACCTTTAAAACCCGATAAAGAATTTAAATTACAATCTGAAATGACAAAAGAAGAATGGAAAGAATATTTTTCCGGTCATTGGTATTTTAATGGAGCCAAACAAGATGGACATATTGCAGTGTTTCCAGAAGAACTTCCTGTTAGATTGATAAAAATGTTTGCCTTTGTAGGAGATACTGTACTTGATCCGTTTCTTGGGAGCGGAACCACTACTCTTGCAGCTAAGAAACTTAGTAGAAATTCTATAGGGTATGAAATTAATTCTGATTTCATTCCATTAATTAAACAAAAACTTAATATTGAACAAGCAGATATTTTTAATTCAGAATATAAGTTTGTAGCTCAAAAGAAAGATAGTCCAAGTCATCATGAAAAAGTAAAAAGCTTAAAATATATTTTTAAAGACCCCCATAAGCTTGATAAAAAGATAGACCCAAAAAAATTACAATTTGGATCAAAGATAGATAAAAATTCAAGTGAGCGAATTGATTATTATAGTGTAAAAAAGATTATATCACCCGAGTTTCTAATTCTAAGTAATGATTTGAAAATTAGATTAATAGGGATCAAAGAAGCAAAAAACAAAAGAGAAGAAGCGATTGATTTTCTAAAAAAGAAATTTAAAGGGCAAAAAATATTCCTAAAATTTGATGAAGTAAAATATGATGAAGACAATAATTTACTATGTTATGTTTATTTAAAAAATAAAACTTTTATTAATGCACATTTAATTAAAAGAAAATTAGCTGATATTGATATATCTATTGATTATAAATATAAAGACAAGTTTATATTGTTAAATCAAGGAGAATAAAATGGCTAAAGAATGGATATTAAATAGTGCAATGAATAGATTTCAATTAAATTTTAAACGTAATGTAGGTGCTGTTTCAGAAGCAATAAGAAATTGTGAACCAAAAAGTATCGAAGAGTGGAAAAGATATTATTTCGCGAATGTTCGTTCTGAAGATCATATAAAGCAATTGGGGGAGAAATTATTCATTAAAATTACAGAAGTTATTTCAGCTGAGGTCGAAGATATTACAGAAGAAGACTGTATACAATATATTAGGAATTTAGTAATAAATAGAACATTCGATGGATATATGACAGAAATTAAAACGGTTTATGGTCAACTTCAAGTTGATATTCCAAATAAAATAGAACCGGCTCCTGATAAGTGGGACAGGTTGTACAATGTTGATTTCTTTATAAAGATAAAAGAAAAGTATATCGGATTACAAATTAAACCGATAAGTGAAGTCTCACAAATTCCTGAAATTTATAAAGAACGCAAATTACAAGCAGAAACACATCGTGAATTTACTGCAAAATTCGGAGGTAATGTTTTCTATATTTATTCAATAAAAAATGGTAAAAAGAAAGAAATCCAAAATAAAGAAGTTATAGATGAAATAAAAAATGAAATTAAAAGATTGGAACAGTAATATAGAATTATATAGACATATAAATTTAATAAAAAATTTATAGATAAAAATCAAAAAAAATAAGCCTATACTATTGACAATTAACTTCTAATGGATGACCCTTTTTATTTTATGTTATGCTAACAAGCCTGTTTGAATGCTTGACAAAACATGGTTAAAAAGTGAAAATATTTATGTGAAAAATATATATTTTATATCAGATGCACACCTTTCTTTTAAAGAAGATGAGCTTGAAACAAGAAAAAGGAAAAAACTCCTTAGTTTTCTTGATTATATAAAAGATAATACAGAAGAGCTTTATATATTGGGAGATTTATTTGATTTCTGGTTTGAATGGTATCATGTTATTCCAAAATATTGGTTCCCGATCTTATATAAATTCAGGCAATTGGTTGATTCTGGAGTAAAGATAAATTTTATAACTGGAAACCATGATTTTTATGTTGGAAAGTACCTTGAAGAGGAAATTGGTATGAAATGTTATGATGGATACAAGGAGTTTGATATTGGTTCAAAGCATTTTTTTGTAGCTCATGGAGATGGTTATGCAAAAAAAGACAAAAAATATAGAGGTATGAAAAAAATAATAAGAAATTCTGTTTCCATTTTTTTATACAAAACATTCATTTCTGCTGATTTGGGAATGCAAATTGCGAAATGGGTCTCAGGTTCAAGCAGAAATTTTGGAAAAATTGATAAATCATTGTGGATTAAAGAGTATTATGAATTTGCAAAAAATAAATTTGATCAAGGGTTTGATTATGTAATCCTGGGTCATCTTCATTGTCCTACAATAAAAGAACAGGATGGGAAAGTATATATAAATTGCGGAGACTGGATAAATGAGTTCAGTTATGCTATGTATGATGGAAAAGATCTAACTTTGAATTGGTGGAAGGAAGAAAAAAAATAAATTTAAGGGGGAAATAAAATGATTGATAAAGTAAAAGATTTATGGCCTGAATTAGAATGGATAAAGGGTAAAGATTTGAGAGAAAAAACAGCAAACACATGGGCACTTGCTTTAGAATCGAGTGTATTAAGTGTTGAAGATTTGAAAACCATACCTTTTACTCTTTTAGTTCCAGATTTAAAGGTTAGCTTTATGACACATAAAAGAGCTGTGGTTCATATTGCAAAGGAGTGCGGGGACAAGATAAATTATTTTTTTAAGGACGACTTACCTGTGAATATGGATGTTTTAATTTCAGGTGCAATATTAGCAGATGTGGGAAAACTTCTGGAATATGATATGAAAGACAAAAGACTGGTCCAAGGTACGTATGGAAAATATTTAAGGCATCCTTTTTCAGGTGTTTCTCTTGCAGAAAAATGTGGGCTTCCTCCTGAGGTTTGCCATATTATTGCCACACATGCAAAGGAAGGTGACTTAGTTAAAAGATCAACTGAAGCATACATTGTTCATCATGCTGATTTTATGACTTTCCTTCCATTTAAGGATAGGTTAAAGATATAATATGATTTTGCAATTAAATTAAATTATATATTTGAAATTTTATTTTTTTGTTTTATGATATAAATATGAAAAGATTAATTGTTTTAATGGTAATAATCTATTTTATTATAATATTTGGGGTCATTTTTTTTGTTTTTGGGGGTGGAATATCAAAGCATGAATCATTGAAATGGAATAATATTGAAACAATGGTCCCATCAAATTTTGAGGTAAAATTATATAAGAGCAAGGGTTGGGACGTTTATTCTCTGAGGAAATATGGGATTTTAGTTAAGATCGCTCTTAAACCTGAAATAAATATATTTGAGTTACCAGGAGAAAAAAGAAATATATTATATGAGTTAAAATCTGACTCTAAGAAACCCTATATTTTTTATGTGATAAAGAAGAACCTGAAAAAAGGGAGTTTATATGAAGTTGTGTTTGCAAAAAACATTGATGATGTTTCTCTCTATTTTAGTGTGACTTCTCCATCATTCTTTTTTGCCGACCAAGTAATGAATAGAGTATTGGATAATCTTTTATACAAAGGCAAAAAAATAGATATTCCTGAGATCAAAAAACCAATAAAATTGTATTTATTTGATCTAATTTTTATTGGAGTTATGTTTATTCCTATAATAGTCATATTTATAATTTTTCGTTTTTCAGGGAAAAAACCAAACTCAAGATATTTCTTTGGTGATGTTATCATATGTGAAGAGAGCTTTGTGTTTTTTAGCGAGAGAAAAAAATTAAGAAAAGTAAATGGTTTCTGCTATTTTGTTCTTACAAATACAAGACTTATGCTCTTTTATTTTATGAAGCCTAAACTTGAAATCAAGATTAATGAAGAAGAGCATTTTGTGAATATTAAGGGTAAAAAGATCATTTTAAAAAGAGAAGAAAGTATTATAACAGTAATACCTTCAGATATTGAGAAGTGGAAGCCGTACTTGAGCAGATTTATTGTTGAAAAAGATAGTCCTATTTATTAATAAATTTTTATAATTTATTGATTTTTTTGGATATTTTCTCTAATATATCTATGTGAGTAAAAACAATTTTTCTATTATTTCAATTCTCTTTGTATGGAAAGTGTGCACCTCACATATATATATTGTCCGTATGAGCGAGGTTAGCCTTATATGATTAGCTTCTTTCTGAACAATAAAAAGATACAGTCTGATTGTTCATCTGGTATTCTTGTGCTGGACTTTATACGGGAGCAGGTAGGCCTGACTGGTACTAAGGAGGGCTGCAGGGAGGGTGACTGCGGAGCCTGCATGGTCCTTCTGGGTAGACCTGTGGAAAATGGGATTATATACAATGCTGTAAATTCCTGTCTCCTTACCCTTGGAGAGGTACATGGGTGTCATGTTGTCACAATAGAAGGACTCAATAGATCTGATGGTCTTACACCGATACAAAGGGCCTTCTTTGATCGAGTCGCATCTCAGTGTGGCTTCTGTACCCCGGGCATGATAATCTCTATTACAGGGTTCTTTTTGAACACTGCGGAACTTTCCCTGGAAGCGGGAATTGAGGCATTGAATGGTAACATTTGCCGTTGTACGGGATACCAATCCATTAAGAGGGCGATTCAGGACTTGTGTGAAGTTTTTTCTGGGGATGAGCTGAAAAACACTCCCTTCTCAGAGGAAAGAGTAGCTCTGTTGGTCAAATGGCGTTTCTTACCTGACTACTTCCTGAATGTTCTCAGAAACCTCAAGGACTTTGAGCCTTATTGTTTGGAAACGCAGCAGTCATCTCTGGACAAAGGAGTGCTGGTGGCTGGAGGGACCGATCTGTATATACAGAAGGCAGAAGAACTAAGGTATAAGAAGCTGGTGTTCCTCTCAAACAGACCAGAAATGAATTTTATTCGTGTCAAAGATAAACATTGCCATATTGGTGCTACTGTTACAATTGAGCAGATCCGGAGATCGGATGTTATAAGAGGATTGATTCCCTCTCTATTTGAAACTCTTAGTCTGGTTTCCTCAACATCGATCAGGAATAGAGCTACAGTTGGTGGTAATATCATTAATGCCTCACCCATAGGAGACATGACAATCATCTTTCTAGCACTCGGGGCTTCTGTTGTGCTCAACAATGGCACTAAACAAAGGACAGTTCCTCTTGGAGAATTTTTCCTGGGCTATAAAAAACTGGACATAAAGGATACAGAAGTACTTGATTCACTCTTCTTTCCTATGCCAAAACAGGGATCTCGATTCAGTTTTGAGAAGGTTGCAAAACGTAGATACCTGGACATAGCAAGTGTAAACTCTGCAATCCTGTTCCGTGAGGAAGAGGGAATAATTAGAGACATTCGAATTTCTGCAGGCGGGGTTGCACCTGTTCCAATACTTCTGAGGAGAACATGTAAATACCTGTCTGAAAAAAAACTCCACACTCAGGTAATTGATAAAGCCGCTGGAATCGCTGCAATGGAGGTGTCCCCAATCAGTGATGTCAGAGGCTCTGCTCAGTATAAAACTGTTCTCTTAAAGCGATTTATATATGCTCATCTTATGGATAAAAAGGGGTTGTTATGAAGCATTTTGATGCAGAGCTTCATGTTCAGGGGAAATCGATATTCACAGGTGATCTTCCAGAACCAGAAGGTACGCTCCACGCAGCAGTTCTTGTTTCTCCTGTCACTCATGGAAAAATCGTTTCAATCGAAGCAAAAAAGGCGTTGAATCATACTGGAGTTCATGCAGTACTCTTTGCTAAGGACATTCCGGGTGAGAACCAGATAGGTAACATCATTATGGACGAACAGCTTCTGGCTGAAGATATTGTTCACTTTATAGGTGAACCAGTTGCAATTGTCGTTGCTGAATCTCCCATATTAGCCAGACAGGGTGTAAAGCTTATTGACCTGAACATAGAAGAGCTTCCTGCTGTCACTAATGCTCGTGAAGCGTTCAAACTTGGAAATTTGATAGCTCCTTCAAGGACGTTCTCTGTAGGAGATGTTGATTCTGCGTGGGCTTCTTGTGATGTTATTGTAAAAGGTACTGTTGAAACAGGTGGGCAAGAACACGTGTACCTGGAAACCCAGTGTGCCATGGCTGTACCTGCTGAGGGAGATGCAATCTGTATATACTCTTCCACACAGGGTCCATCTTTTGTCCAGAAGGTTGCTGCAAGGGTACTTGGTATTCCCATACATATGGTTGAAGTGAATGTAACACGGTTAGGAGGAGCTTTTGGGGGTAAAGAGGATCAGGCAACACCCTGGGCTGTTATATGTGCTCTTGCAACACAGCATCTTGGACGGCCTGTGAAGCTTGTTCTCTCCATGCATGAAGATATGATTTTCACTGGAAAGCGCCACCCTTACTCATCTGATTTTAAAATAGGTATAAACAAAAAAGGAAAGATACTCGCCCTGGAAGTGAGCTATTTTCAGAATGGTGGAGCAGCTTCTGATCTCTCTACTGCTATTCTTGAAAGGACTCTCTTCCACTGCACTAACAGCTATTTCATACCAAATGTAAAGGCTACAGGTTATTGTTGCAAGACCAACATCGCACCAAACACAGCATTCAGGGGATTTGGAGCCCCTCAGGCTATGTTCGTGCTGGAAGCAGCTATATGTGCAGCTTCAAAGAAAATAGGTGTTAACCCATCAGTGATTCAGGAGATAAATCTTCTCAACACAGGAGATTATTTTCCTTATGGAATGGAATACATAGGTGACGAAGTGCGTAGATCATGGAAGAAAATCTGTGAGATGTTCAATGTAGATGGAGCAAGGAACAGGATCATGGAGTTTAATCGGAACCATAAGTTTCTAAAGAAAGGGCTTTCACTTATGCCACAATGTTTCGGGATCTCCTTTACAAACACATTCCTGAACCAGGCCAATGCACTTGTTCATGTTTACACAGATGGAAGCATTGGTATAAGCACAGGAGCAATTGAGATGGGTCAAGGGGTAAACTCGAAGATAAGGCAGATCGCAGCTAGTGTCTTCTCTGTGGATGTTTCCAAAACAAGAGTGGAGACCACCAACACCACAAGATCTGCGAACACATCTCCAACTGCAGCGAGTACTGGTGCTGATATGAACGGTAATGCTACAAAGATAGCTTGTGAGAACATCCGCAAACGACTTCTGGAAGTAGCTAAGGAACTCCTGAAATCTTCTGAGGATGACAGGGTTGAGCTTGTAGAAGGTTATGTTTCTCTGAATGGTGAAGAAACAGAAATTTCTTGGGAGAAGCTGGTGCACGAAACATACATAAGGCGTGTAAGCCTCTCAAGTCAGGCACACTATGCAACTCCGGGAATATTTTTTGACAGAAATACCGAGAAAGGCAAACCCTTTGCATACCATGTTGCTGGAACGGCAGTAACAGAGGTTACAGTTGACTGTCTTCGTGGTACATACCACATTGATAGGGTTGATATTGTACACGATTGTGGAATAAGTATTAACCCGCTTGTAGATATTGGGCAGATCGAAGGAGGATTGCTCCAGGGAATAGGATGGGTGACAGTTGAGGAACTTGTCTATGACACAGGATCAAGTAGACTGGTCTCTGATTCTATGTCAACGTACAAGATTCCTGATATTTACTTTGCGCCTGATAAAGTCAATGTTGAGTTCCTTGAGCCTAAGGATTCCTGTGTTGGGCTCTCAGGCTCGAAAGCTGTGGGAGAACCTCCGTTCATGTATGGTATAGGCGCATGGTTCGCTATACTGGATGCTATGAAGGCATTTGATCCGAATACTGATCCTGGATACATTGCACCAATGACTCCTGAAAGGGTTCTTCTCTCCTTGCCTCGAATAAAGGAATAATAGTGAAAATTAAAAACGATTTTTCTGTCATAAAGAAGAAAAATGGAGAAAAAAATTTTTCTCGTTATGTTTTCATTGTTTCTGATGCTACTGGAAAATTATGTCAGAATGTTGTGAATGCTGCGCTCACACAATTTAGCTCAACAGATGTGATATTAAAAGTCTTTTCAGATGTACTTTCATTTGAAGATATTGAAAAAATCATTGCAAAAGCTGTACAAGTAAATGGTGTTGTTGTTTACACTTTTGTGTCTTCTGGCTTTAGAGATAAAATTACTGAACTCGGGAGAAAAAACAGTGTTCCAACTGTAGATATAATGGGCCCAATTTTATCGAGGCTTTCAGAGTATCTTGAAATTTCACCAATGGCAAAACCTGGATTGTTCAAACAGTTAGATACTGATTACTTTAAAAGGATTGAGGCTTTGGATTTTACAATAAAACATGATGATGGCTTAAATGTTTCAACCCTTGAATCAGCGGAAATAGTTTTAGTAGGTGTATCCAGAACTACTAAAACTCCTGTAAGTGTTTATCTATCTTACAGGGGTTGGAAAGTAGCTAATATCCCGGTAATTAGTGGTTTTAGCCTTCCAGAAGAATTGTTTAAGATTGATCAGAGGAAAATAGTTGCTTTAACAATAGACCCCACGCGTTTAAAACTGATAAGGATGGAGAGAAGACAGAAATTAAAAAATATTGAGATGAGCAATTATGTAGATTTTGACAGGGTTAGAGAAGAGGTGCTTTACGGTATGAGGGTTTACAAAAACAAAAACTGGCCTGTTGTTGATGTTACAAACAGGGCTATTGAAGAAACTGCCACCACAGTAACGAGGATTATTTATTCAATATTTAATAAAAAAAAAGGTTATATCTCTTAATTAAGGTCTCTGTATTTATTTTTGAAAAATGGCAATATTTTTTTGAACATTGACTTGGTTTTATATTTATGATATATAAAGTTATTATTTGTTGTAATCTAAAGAGGAGTAAAAGATAATGTTTGCAATTCTTGAGACTGGCGGTAAGCAATATAAAGTGCAGGAAGGTGATGTTATTGAAGTAGAGCTTATTGACAAGAATATGATAACAAAACAGGATGGGGATACATTTAACACTGTACTATTAATTAAGAATAAGGATTTGCCTATAGGTCAGCCTTATGTAAAAGATGGTATAATCAAAGCAAAGCTTCTTGAGGAATTTAAAGCCCCGAAAATTATTGTTTTTAAGAAAAAAGCAAAAAAAGGATATAAAAGAAAAAGAGGTCATAGGCAAAACCTGCATAAAATTAAGATTGAGAAAATTGAACTGAAACCAAAAAAACCAAAGAAAATAGAGAAAAAAGCGGAACCTAAAATTTCTAAAAAAAAAGAGGAGAAAGAATAATGGCTCATAAAAAATCAGCTGGTAGTGCAAAAAATGGCCGTGACAGCATTTCTAAGAGACTTGGTGTAAAAAAATTCGGAGGGGAAAAAATAAATGCTGGCTCAATTATCATAAGACAAAGAGGAACAAAATTCAATCCTGGTAACAATGTTGGAAAAGGTAAAGATGACACATTATTCGCATTAGTATCAGGTAATGTTAGGTTTGTAAACAGAAAAAACAAAAAATTTGTAGAGGTTGACCCTAATTAATTTTTTATTTGTTCTA
>JAUXFB010000137.1 GCA_030620255.1 Candidatus Aminicenantota bacterium
CAATTTTGTCAAATCTATTCACAAATATTATTCCACTGTTAATTTTATTTATAATGTTTTTATTTAATTCTTCCTCTTCAGCTACTTTCGCCTGTTGTTTTTCTACAATATCCTTTAGCTCTACTTCACTATCTTTTAGTTCTTTTAGATAATTTTGAAGGGGAGATATGCTTTTTATTTTAATATCACTTTTAATTTTCTTTATCAAAAAAACCAGGTAAAATACTGTAAAAACAATAAAAGCACCAAGTATAATCAAAAAACCCAAGAAAATGCTTTTTAGCTTTCTTATAACCTTAAGTGTAGATGAGTCAATATTTTTTTCAAAAACAATACGCCTGTTATCGCCTTTTAGAGATTTTATAAAATAAATCAATCCTTTTTTTATTCCAGATATAGCAGTTACAGATTTTAAATTTGAATAGATAGAAATGCGATCAAAATAGCCCTTCTCTTTCATTTTATTAATATTAAACTTGAATTTTTCTACAAACAAATCTGACATCAAATCACACTTTGTTTTAATTTCAACAATCTCTCTTTCTTCCATTTCTTTTAATATTGAATAAATATTTTCAAAGATAAATATTAAAATTACTTGAATTATCAGAAATAATATCAGACTGTTTTTTTTCATTTAAATTTTCACACACCTCATTTTAATGGGAAAGAGATTGGATAAATCTCCAAATATTATCTCCCCAAAAAACAGAAATATAAGTTCCAAAGCCAAGGAATGTACCAAAAGGTAATTTAGTTTTTAAATCTTTACCTTTGAATATAATAAATATAAACCCAATAATTACACCTGATAAAGAGGCTAAAAAAACAGCAATTAATAATTTATGTATACCAAGAAATGCACCAAGAAGAATCATCATCTTTACATCTCCAAAGCCAAGACCTTCAATTTTTCTAACCTTTAAATAAAAAAAATATAAAAAAGCAAAAATCAAAAATGAACCAAAAGCAGAAATAAATGCGTTTTTATATGTAATTATAGGGTTAAAAAAAGAATATATTAAGAACAGAACTCCACCGCCAATTGTAAATTCATCAGGAAGGATCATATGCTTAAAATCAATTATTGCAAGAACCACAATTATGCACAGAAATATAATTGTAAAAACAGTATAAACCGGAGAGATTGAAAAATAAAAGCTATATGAAAGCCAGAAAGTCAAAGCAGTAAATATTTCCACTAAAGGATATTGTAATGATATTTTTGCTTTACAGTTTCTACATTTTCCTTCTAAAATAATAAAACTTATGACTGGAATATTGTCATAAAATTTTATATTTTGCTTACATTTAGGGCAATAAGAGCGAGGTTTAACTATACTTTTCTCAATAGGTGTCCTATGAATAACAACATTTAAAAAACTGCCTGTAATAAGTCCAAACAATATTAATAAAATTTCTTCCATTGAAATACCTTCTTTGCTTTAATTTTACCTGTTTTAAAATCGTATATATAATTTTCACCTTTAAAATCTTTAGGAATCATATTTATAATTCCCTTTCTCTTTAATTCTTTTAAATTAACCGGCTTTCTTCTAAATCTTTGTTCAAAAAGTTTTATCTTTTCTTCAAGGTTCTTTTTATCAATTTCAAATTTAATTTGATAAAGATGATTTAATGCAGAATTTTTTTCCAATTTATTTTTTGCATTTTCTTTAATCTCCAGCCACATTTTTAATGCATATGTCAAATTATCTTTCATATAAATAGTATGTGCTTGCCACCTCTTTACAAATGAAGGTGCATCTGGTTTTTCTGCAGCCTTTCTATAGTATTTCTCTGCCAGTTTATAATCTTTAAGGTACTTATATGCGTAATACCCTGATTCAAAATCAAAATCCCAATCATCTTTTAAGTTTTTTGATGCCTTTTGAAGAAGTCTTATTGCCATTTTATAATTATTCAACTCTAATGCCATTATCCATGAACCAACATAATATGGAGCTCTATATCTTGGGTTTAGATCAGTTATTATATTATAAATGTCTTCAATGTATTTAAATCGGTTCTTCAAATTATAATTGGAATAGAATTGAATAGACCATATAAAAATCATATCAGCCACAAAATTTTTAAAACCAAAAGATAATATCTCCAAAGTTTTTCCTTTAGGTAAAGTAACAAAAATATTCTTTTCAGCAAAGTAATTGATATGTGAATCATAATCATATTGAAATACCCCTGCCAATATAAATGACACAACAACAAAGATAAAAAGTTTTGACTTCATTATTGAAATTCTCTTTTATTAAAGATTAAAATAGTAAGAATTAATAATGCAGCAATATAAAAAATAGCATAACAAATTGAACTTAAAATCACACCAATATTTAAGTCAACATTCATTACAATAGAATTTTTTATATTGAATTTTTCTAAGTTGGGAAGTATATAATATAGAATATATGAAATTATTTTTATGACTGGATTTACTATTTTATCCTTAAATTCATTAAAAGTCCAAATAACATGGCCAACTAAATATAGAGAAATTGTAAAAACTGAAGATAGAATGGGAGTTGAAATAGAAGAAAAAAGTAGAGAAATGGAAGTAATTATTAAAAGTTCAAAGTACAATAAAATAAAATAAACCAGGATTCTAACATCAAGTTTTCCTGAAAATAAAAGCATAAACAAAAAAAATATTATAAATTGTTTTTCTTTCAATCTCTTTATAAACAAGATCTATTCCAGTAAAAATAGCAATTAAAACACTGAAAAAATTAATAGAAGCCAATCCTAGATCTTTCAATATTTTAACTTTATCCCCAATTGTTAAAAGAGTCACTAATTTTGAACTTAAAACAAAAAATATGCCAAAGAAGATCAGTAAATAATAAATTTTATTTCTAGTAGCCTCTTTAAATGTGTTTAAAGCAATAGCACGAATTTTCATCTGTTTATTTCCTCTAAAAATATATCTTCCAGAGTCATTTTAAATGGTGTAACTGAAATGATTTTCCCATGATTCATAATAATAAATTCAATGATATGATTAACCTTTTCAAAATCTTTTGATTTGGTAATATAGTTATTATCCTTTAATTCAAAGCCTATATTATTACTTTTTAATAAAGATGCATCAACACCCTTAAAAACAACTTCATAATACTGAACACTATGAGATATTAAATCAGAAAGTTTTCCCTGTTTAATGGTCTTCCCTTCCAATATTATTCCAACTGTATCAACAATCATTTCCATATCTTGTAATATATGAGATGAGAAAAATATGGTTTTTCCAGACTTTTTTAATGATATTATTAAATCTCTCAATTCTTTTCTTCCAATTGGATCTAACCCTGAAAAAGGCTCATCAAGTATGATTATCTCAGGATCATTAATTAATGTCTGAGCAAACCCAAGCCTTTGGATCATTCCTTTAGAGAATTTTTTTAATTTCAGATCCTCTTTACCCTTTAATCCAACTAATTCTAATAAATACTCAGCCTTATTCATTACTTTTCTTATAGGAATGGAAAAAAGCATACCAGAAAAAAGGAGCAATTCTTTTGCTGTTAAATAATCATAAAAATATGGATGTTCAGGTAAAAACCCTATTTTTTCTCTCCCTTCAATAGATTTGGAATCATTACCATAGATAAGGCTTTCTCCTGAATCAAAAGATATCAATCCAAGCATACATTTTATTGTTGTTGTTTTACCAGCTCCATTTGGCCCTAGAAAGCCATAAATTTCCCCTTTTTCAATACTTATATTAATATCCTTCAAAACCTTATATTTTTTTAATAAAAAATTTGAAGTAAAGGTTTTTTTCAAGCCTTTTATTTCTATAGCCTTCATTATTTTAATTTTATACCATTTTAAAAAAAATATCCAGCTTAAATTTTATATAAGAAAAAGGGTTATTCAGTCTCCTCTTTCTTTATTTTTGCCTGAGCAGCAGCAAGACATGCGATTGGAACTCTATACGGCGAACAGGAAACATAATTCATCCCAACATTATAACAGAATTCAACAGAACTGGGTTCACCTCCATGCTCTCCACAGATCCCAACTTTTAAATCAGGCCTTATTTTTCTTCCCTTATTTATTCCTATTTCCATCAAATTTCCAACACCTATAATATCAAGCTTTTGAAATGGGTCATTTGGTAATACTCTTTTTTCTATATAGTCAGAAAGAAAAACTCCAGCATCATCTCTCGAAAAACCAAATGTCATTTGAGTCAAATCATTTGTTCCAAATGAAAAGAATTCAGCTTTTTTAGCAATTTTATCAGCAATAAGGCAAGCTCGTGGGATTTCAATCATTGTTCCAACCTTGTAATCTACTCTATCATTCTCTTGCTTGAAAATTGCTTCAGCCCTATTATCAATAACCTCTTTTAGAAACTCAAACTCTTTTTCAATACCTGTTAAAGGTATCATTATTTCTGGAAATACCTTAATACCCTTATTCTTAACTGTTAAGGCGGCTTTAATTATTGCATCTGTCTGCATTACTGCAATTTCAGGAAAAGTTATAGCTAATCTACATCCACGGTGACCTAACATTGGATTAAATTCTTTAAGGCTTTCAGTTTTTTCCTTAAGCTGGGTGAAACTCACACCCATTGTCTTTGATAATTCTCTCAGATCCTCATCTTTGTGAGGCAAAAATTCATGAAGTGGAGGATCAAGGAGTCTTATTGTTACAGGATAGCCATCCATAGCTTCGAAAATCCCAATAAAATCATTCATTTGCATGGGCAAAATCTTATTTAATGCTTTTTCTCTACCATCTTTATCTTCAGCAAGTATCATTTCTCTTACAGCATCAATACGCTCTCCTTCAAAAAACATATGTTCTGTTCTACAAAGCCCTATACCTTCTGCTCCAAATTTTCTTGCAATCAAACTATCTTGAGGAGTATCAGCGTTTGTTCGTACACCCATTGTTCTTTCTTTATCTACAAATTCCATAAATTTCTGAAAATCTCCTGAAATTTCAGGTATAGTTAGCTTTAATCTTCCCTCAATAACTTCTCCTTTACTTCCATTTAATGTAATATAATCTCCTTCTATAAAGCTTTTTTCTCCTATTTCGCAATTATTGTTAGATTTTATAACCA
>JAUXFB010000044.1 GCA_030620255.1 Candidatus Aminicenantota bacterium
AAATGGGTATATGAGTGTATGAGTATATGGGTGTATGGGTAGATGAGTAACAAGTAAAAAGGCAAAATAAAAAGGTAAAAGTAGGATCTGGGATTTGGGGGTTGGGATTTAGTGAAAAAGTGAGGAACAGGGGTCAGGTCTTGAAATGCCACTTTAGCAGTGTTAACCTTTTTTTCATAGTTTCTACATTGAGAGAATCTGGAAACAAATCTATAAATTGCTCATAACGAAACATTGCAGCTTCCTGGAAGTTTATTGACTCAAGTACCCTGGCTAACTGCATAAGTACTTTTTCACGTACTTCCTTTGGAACATTCTTATCATCAATAAGCATTTCCATAGCGCGAGTTGAAGTGTCGTAATCTCCCTTACGAAACAAAATCTCAGCCATGCGATACTGAATATTAGCATCAATATTCCTCCAGTATTTACGAAAATATTCAACAAAAATCTCTGCTGCACGTTCATGATCTGATTTCATTAAAATCTTAATAAGCCGGCAATATAAATCATATCCCTCCTCTGTTAGTCTGAGCTCGGATTTTTTCCTTGCAAGATAAAGCAAAGCAGTCTTATTCTTCGGGTTTTTTTCCAAAACGATCCTGAGCGATTTCTCCCCATTTACAAACATTTTACCTTGTTCCATGGCTTGAACACCCATTTCTGTATGCATTTCCTCAAACGCATCTTCATGAAATTTTTTTAAAAGTGCCAGAAGAATACCAGAAATCATTCCAGAAATATGAGCCCAGTAGCCGATATTAGATGAGGCTCCGTGAACTTGTTGAATTCCTGCAGTTAGATCTGCAACAAAGAAGATCCCTATAACGATCATTGAATTGATCCTGATTTTTAACCCAATTGGAATAAAAACGGAAAATATTCCCAGAATTGGGATGGGAAATGCCATTTTTTTAAAATAGAGCCGTACCATAAACACACCCATAATCCCAGCTATAGCTCCTGAAGCTCCTATACCATGATAGATCTGGTGAATAAATGTCCTGTAAAAAAGTACGGAGAAAAGGTTTGCTAAGATTCCAGTACCCAAGTATAAAATAATAAACCTTTTCCATCCAACACGGCGTTCAACCACCACTCCAAAAATCCACAAAAACAGCATGTTCCACCAGAGATGCTCTACACTTGCATGTAAAAATATTGAAAACAGTGGGCTCGCAAGTGAGTTGAACCGTCCTTCAATTTTTGGGAGACACATAAATAAATCATAAATATGGCTCCTGGCATACTGGGGTAAAAGCAACAATCCGTAATATATCAACACATTAACCAAAATGATTACATATGTTATCCATATTTTTCTTGAGTATTTCCATTCCTTTTCTGTATATGCTACTGGAATAAATGTTATATAGTCTTTAATAACGTTTATAAGGCAATCTCCGGTGTGTATGGATTTTAACCATATAAACAAAAATGCAAGCAATGGTGCAAAAAATAACAGAAAAAACCTGAGATCTGAAATATAATTTTTTAAAAGAAAGATAATAAGGAATGTAAGAACTGTTTTCAGAATAAAGCTGGTTCTTGTCCCCACATACCTCTTCTTCATATTGGGTTTGTCGGATTGATCTGAAGAACTCTTCTGGTTTGGATCTTTTTTACTATAATCTTGCATTTTGTCCTTTTCCTCGTTGTTTTATTAAAAACATTAACAATAAAGGTTGAAGTCAGCCTTTTTATTATAGCATTTTAAGTTACAAGTAAAAAGGGAAAAATAAAGTGGTTAGAGGTCAGAGGACTTGACAGGTCAGAGGTAAACTCAAACTTATACTTAAACTGATAAAGAAAATACTATTCAACCAGTCAACTATTAGTCCATTCAACTAAGTCTTAGCATTCAGTATTCAGTTTTTTTTTAGATCCTACTTCCTATCTCCCACAACTTCAATAACGAAAAACATCTTACAGATACAGCATATTTAGTCCATAATTCATAAAATATAATAAAAAAAAACCAAAATCTCTTAAAAAAATGCGAAAATAATAAAAAAAGTCCAAAAAATCAAATTATAGCTTGACTTTCGTTTTTTTTTCAAATAGAATTTTGCCGGAGGGTATAATGAATAAAAATGAATTAGTCAAAGCAATTGCTGACAAAGCAAACCTCAAAGTCTCGGATACTGAAAAATTAGTCAATTCTTTTATTGACACAGTATCGGGTGAGTTGAAAAGAAAAGGTAAGGTAACTCTGGTTGGATTTGGGACATTCGGTATTTCTCACAGAAAACAGAGAATAGGCGTAAATCCTAAAACTGGAGAAAAACTTACAATTAAAGCAAAGGATGTTCCTGTATTTAAACCAGGAAAAGCCTTAAAAGAATCTATAAAATAACATTTAAATCAATATTCCCTTACACTAACCTTTTGGAATATTCTTTTTAATAGTGTTATAAATTTTTGTAATTTATATTAAACAAATATGAATATTTTTAAAGGTTGTGTAAGAGGAATAATTGTACCCATTCTTCTTATAAGGTATCTAAAAAAATATAAAGTTTAAATACAACTTTTTTTTGCAATTAGTAAACTTCAATTTCTACTGGGGAACTTTCAATAGTAATTTGTTTTTTATCTTTTGAATAAGCATTAATACTATTTATTGTAAATGTGTATTTACCTTTTTCCGCAAATTTTATTTTAATTCGAGCAAGTATACCGCTTTTTACAGGTTTATCTAAAAAAGAATAACCTAGATCAAAGGAGTTCCCTGAATGATTTTTTAAAATTTTCACCTTATCACTCTTAAAAAAATCTGTTCTTATTTCATCTATTACTGATTTGTTCCCTGAAACTGACCCCCCAATTGAAAGTGATGAAATCTCTGAATTAGAATTTATTCTAATTGTAAATAAAGAATCTTTATTAATTGCAACTCTTTTTCTAGATGGAGAGATTATTAATAAATTTACATTATCTCTTCTTGATTTACTTAACTTTGGAGATGATGGACTTGCAGATGGTTTACCCGAACTTCTAACAGTTGTATTTAAATTTTCCCATATTGGGTCTAAATCACTTCTACCTAAATCTATTTTTCTTATTACCCTTGGAGTTATAGAAAAAATAAGGTCTGTTTGCTTAATACCTTTTTCAGAACTCCCAAATAATTTCCCCAGGATTGGTATTTTTGACAGACCAGGGATCCCATTTAAAGAGCCCCTGACTTCATCTTTTATAAAGCCTCCGATTATATTTGTTTCTCCCTCTTTTAATCTAATTACACTCTCCAATTCCCTTTTACCCAGAACAGGGAATTCATTAACATATGTAGAAATAAAATTCATAATTAGTTTCATTTTTAATGTCACTTCATTATTTGCATGAATAAAAGGAGTCAATTTAATCTCTATTCCAACATTTTTATAAGTATAACTTGTTACAGGAGTATTTTGAACACCTCCTGCTGCCATAGCTTGCCATTGAGTTTGAGGTATAGGTATCTCGTCGCCTACCATAAATTTAATTTCCTGGCCATTGACTCCTCTTAAATTTGGCTTTGCTAAAATTTTATTATTATCATCAGTTTCAAGAAAATTCATTGCTATTGTTGGAATTGTCATAAAGAAGTTTAAATCATTAATTTGATTTAAATTAATTGTTGAATTTATACTCCCATCTTCACCTTCATTTCCCATTGAAAAAGTAAGAGGATTAAGCCCAAAATCAGATCCAATTTTTCTCAACAAACTTTTGTTTATTTCAAGTATTTCAACATCAATCTCAACCTCACTATTTCCCTTATCAATCCGACTTAAAAAATTTTCAATATCCTTCAAAGTTCTATCTGAAGCTTTAATAATTACAGCATTTAGATTGGGATCATCCTGTACCATAATCTGCTGATCTCTAAAAACAGTCATAATTAGTTTCTTTGCATCCTCTGCCTTTATATTGGATAGATAGAAAACCTTAATGCCTTTTAAATCAAAATATCTTCTTTTAAATGTAGTATTTGAATATATAAGAATAGAAGAACTATCAACAATTCTATATCTTGCATTTGAGATCAAACATAATTGATTCAAAAGCTCATAAAACCCGATTTTTTTTATCACAATTGAATAAACAAAGTCTCTAAAATCTTTATCAAAAAGAATATTTATATTATAAGATCTACCAAAAATCTTAAATATTTTTGTAATAGGTGTACTTCTTAGATCCAAACTTATTTTCTCTTCTAAGTTAATATCTAATTTTACAGGAGATTCTATAGTAGGTTTGAATGTTTTTTGCTTTCTTACTTTTAGAGGATTCAAATAAGAGTCAAATTCATCTTTCAATTTTTTATTATTTGGGAACATATTTAAAGCAATTTTATATTGCTCAATCGCCTTATCCTTCTTGTCTCTTTCTTTAAAATTTCGTGCAAGATAAAGATGATAATAATAGCTATTTAATTTTGCCCTAAACAGTAGTGTTTTAATCTCCATACTTTTGGGATATTTTGCTGCCAATTCTTTACAATATTCAAGCTTTTTATCATGATCTCCAATTCTATTTAAATCTGACATTCTTTTTATTTTTTTAGAATTATAAGAACAACTATTTAATAAAATAATCAATGTAAAACTCAATATAATAAATGCAATCATATAAAATTTATTTTTAATCATTTTTTGCTCCCTTCAATAAAATCTTAAATTCTATGGACTCAACTTCAATCAAAAGCATTTTTTTGTTTATATTAATAATTTTAATCTTCTTCAATACTACATCCCCCTGCTTAATAATATAAAACTCTCCATTCACACTCAAAAGAGCATAAATTTGATTTCTTTTAAATACATAACCCTCAAAAAACACACTGTTCTGAATCTCTATCTCCAGGGTTTTCTTCACTTCTTCCTTCTTAACCTGAACTTTGGATTTGTGCTGTAATTTTTGAGTGACCTTTTCTACTTTTGATTTATTAGGAAAGAAAATATTTCTCTTTACATCAAAAACAGGTTGTTTCTTTTTCAATTTAGATACTCTAATTATTTCTCCATTAAGGAAATGAAAAAAACTCAAAATAATAAGCACTAAGAGAAAAAGCTTACCTGACAAAATAACCCTCCATAGAAAACTTACCCTTTATATTAGACTTTGTTTTGTTTAATTGAATATTCTTAAAAAAAACCATCTCTTCTCTTTTTGCAATTTCAAAAATGAATTTTTTTAAGTTTTTATATGATCCTATTAAATCAAAACTCATTGATATTTCAACCTTTCCTTTAAATAAGCTTTTTATTTTATATTCAAATCTAAATGAGTTTAAATCATTGTTTCTAAAAAAGATTTTTAGTTCATTTTTAACATCAGAAAATTTACTGAATTCTATTAAATACTTTTTTTCAAATTTAGAATAAGTACCACCTATCTTTTCCCACTCTTTAAGAGATTTTTCTAATTTTAAAAACTTTGCTTCTCTATTTTTTAAATCATTTAATTCTGATTTAAATCTTTTTATAGAAATATTCTCAATAGAGTAGTATGTTAAAGAAAAAAGGAAAAATAATAGAGATACACAAAAAAGTCCAACTAAAACATAAGTGAAATAATTAATTTTTTTCATCTTTTATTATCAAAGTTAAGTTAGCTCTGTAAGCTCCATCTATCTCTTTTTCATCTTTTATATTTAAATTATATATAGAAAATCGTTTAAAAACATCAATTGATTTTGAAAAAGGGTATGCTACAATATTTATCTGGACAAATGATTTAGAATCATTATTTATTTTAATTTCATTTATATAAACACCTTCTGGTAACAAATTTTCTAAAACATTCAGCTTGCTTAAAAAAGAAAAACTTTTTTTTGTTATTAATAAGTTTGAAAAAGCCACTTGCTTGTTCCATTTGCTTTTTATCTCATTTATCCTTCTATTATAACCCTCTGATTTATTTAAAATGTTATCCAATCTTGATTTAAACTGCTTTAATTCTGTTATTTCCTTTTGCTTTTTTTTAGTATTGTGTGATAAATTTCTGACTCCAAAAACAAAAAATGAAATCGATATTATAATAACTAGTGTAGAAAAAATTGTAAATTTGACAGGATCAATTTTTTTATCTTTTGCAATATTATATTTAATCTTTTTCATTTTTTATGTTGGTAAAAGTAAGCTCTTTTCATTATTTACATTTATTTCCATTATAGTCTCAGTTGATAATTCCATCCGAATTTGGTTTAAATCAATATCAGATCCATATGAAACAATTGAATATGTATGAAGCTCTTTTGAATAATTTTCTCTGACAAAATTCATTGTTTTCAAAACCTCTTTAAGCAAATCGCTATCTTTCTCTATTACAAATTTTCTAATGTAAAATGGAATTGAATTAGTTTGAAAAAGAAGAATTGATAGTTTGCCATCTATTTCAAGAAAAAAATCTGGTGATATTTTCATTTTAGAAAGATTATTAAGAATCTCTATAGTCGAATTCCCAATATATATAAGACTAACATTATTCTTTTCAAACAAATTTTCTATTTTATCTTTAAAACTCTTTTTAAAAAGAATAGATAATATCTTTTTTTTATTCAGTCTAAAATAACTATGCTTATACTGCTCAATATTTTCAGGGAAAACCTTTCCTAATCTCCATTCAACAATATCTCTTCTTTGAACTTCATTAATAGGAAGTTTATCAAACTCAAAAATGTTAAAAATGAAATTCCTGGAATTTAAAATAATTCCAGTTTCAACTTCTAATAATTCTCTTTTAATATCCAGAAAATCATAGGTATCCAAATCTAAAACAGTTAAATTTTTAATTGTTTTTGTTTTTTTTAAACTTCCTCTTATGGTCCTGAGAATATCAATATGACTTTCACCAGCATAAATGTATTGAAAAGGTTTTTTAAAACCTAAAAAAAATTCAGCTATACCCATTCTTTTACTGTAACCCTATTTAGTTCCTCCAATGAAGTAATACCTGCTTTTACTTTTTCCAGTCCCTTTTTTCTAAGAGGTGTCATACCTTCTCCCATAGCAACTTTTTTTATCTCAGATGTTGGCTTTTTATCAAGTATCATCTCCTTTATTTCATCTGTTAATTCCAAAATTTCTCCAATTGCAGTTCTTCCTAAATAACCAATTCCAGAACATCCCTGACATCCCTCTGATTTATATATTTTAAAGTCAACTGTGTTTTTCTGAATTCTATTATATAGAAGTTCTTCTTCATCAGGTTCATAAATTTTTTTACATTCAGGACATAATTTTCTGACAAGTCTTTGAGCAATAATACAGTTTAATGAAGATATAAAACTATAAGTATCAACCCCCATGTGTATAAATCTTCCAAGAACATCAAAAACATTATTTGCATGCACTGTTGTGAAAACAAGATGACCAGTGAGAGCTGACTGGATTGCAATTTGAGCTGTTTCAGAATCTCTAATCTCTCCAACCATAATTTTATCAGGATCATGTCTTAAAATAGAACGAAGACCCCTTGCAAAAGTCAATCCTTTTTTTTCATTAACTGGAATCTGCGTTACTCCATCGATTTGATATTCAACAGGATCTTCAATTGTAATTATTTTATCCTCAGGAGATTTTATTTCATTCAATGCAGCATAAAGGCTCGTAGTTTTACCACTTCCTGTAGGTCCAGTCACAAGAAACATTCCATAAGGCTGTCTTATATAATAGTTGATCTTTCCAATAAGAGAGTCAGAAAAGCCCAACTGCATTAAATCTAATTCCCCAATATTTTCGGTAATCATCTCTCTATCAAGAATTCTAATAACCGCATTTTCACCATAAATACTTGGCATTATTGAAACTCTAAAATCAATTGTCTTATGTTTAAATCTCATTCTGAATCTTCCATCCTGAGGAATTCTTCTTTCAGCAATATTAAGTTCAGAAATAACTTTTAGCCTTGTAATTATTGGTGAATGGTAAATCATATCAAGGGGTTCCATAATCTGGTGTAATATTCCATCTAGCCTGAACTTTATTATAACAGAATGAGCATGAGCCTCAATATGAATATCCGAAGCTTTCTTATTTACAGCAGAAAAAACAATATTATTCAACAGTTTAATAACAGAGTCATCTTCTTCAGTAATTGTTTCAATTGTTAAAGCTTCTT
>JAUXFB010000269.1 GCA_030620255.1 Candidatus Aminicenantota bacterium
ATTATCAATCATTAGCCTTGAGGAAAATTCAAATATTGAGAAATTAAAGAAAATAATTCTTGAAAAAAGGATATCGAAAATTCCAATATACAGGGGAAATCTTGATTGCATTACAGGAATTATTAATTCAAATGATATGTTATCCTTTCTCATGGAAGATAATTTAGAAAATTTAGATTTAAAAAAAATATCAAGAGAACCAATTTTTGTTTCTGAATATTCTTCCATAAATTATGTTCTTAAAGAATTCAAGAAACATAAGTTGAATATTGCAGTAATATTGGATGAGTATGGAGCAACTATTGGTATTTTAACTCTAAGTGATATTCTCAAAGAAGTTTTAGGTGAAGTTGAAATAAGTAGAAAACCAATAAAGGAAGTAAATAAGAACACTTTTTTAATTAAAGGAGATATCACTGTTGATGAGGTGAATAATCAGTTTGGATTAGCATTACCGGAAAAGAAAGATTACACTACAATGTCTGGTATGTTTGTTTTTTTTTATGGAAGATTACCAAAGATAAATTCTAAAATTAAACTTGAGAATAATATCTTAATGGTAGAGAATATGGCTGAAAGAAGAATAGAGGAAATTAGGTTGATTATAAATGAGAAGTCAGTGAAACATGGAAAAAAGAAAAAATATAACAGTTAATAAGAAAGCTTTTCATGATTATGAAATAACAGAAAAATATGAAACTGGGATTGTATTAGTTGGAACAGAAGTAAAATCTATAAGACAGGGTAAAGTCAGTTTAAGGGAATCTTATGTTGAAATAAGATTTCGTGAACCCTTTTTAATAAATTCAAATGTTAGCCAATATTCGAATGCAAGTTGTAATAATCACGAGCCAAGAAGAAAAAGAAAGCTTCTTTTGAATAAAAGAGAGATAATAAAATTGGAAAGGAAAGTTAAAATAAAGGGAGTGAGTATTATCCCTCTCAGGATGTACTTTAATAAAAAAGGATTTGTTAAAATTGAAATAGGAGTTGCTAAAGGAAAACGTTTATATGAAAAAAAGCAGGCTATAAAGGAAAGAGATATAAAAAGAGAAATGGATCGAGACCTAAAAAATTATTGATAATAGTTAATTCCCCATTATTTTAATAAATAAATAAGAAAATGAAATTTTAATTATTGATTTGAATAAAAAGTATAGAATAGCAATAAAAAGACTCTTTTTTAAACTCATTTTAGAGAAAACTGCTACACCTGAGGCAATTACTATCAAGTACCATATTGAAAAAAGGTCAATCTGTGAAAAAACAAGAAAACTAAAGCTAGTATTAGTTAAAGCTGGGAAAAGTATACTGAGATTTAAATATGTTGCAATATTTGTGTTTAAAAATAAAAGAGATAAAGTTCTAATTAATCTTGGAATAATCATGTCAATAATTGATGCATTTGTAACTAAAGAAAAATAGTTTATATACAATCCTTCTGCTTTACCAATTCCGTAAAAGAGGTATGTGAAAAATGAGGCAATTATAAGTACAATTGCGGATATAAAACTTGCCCATATTGATGTCATTATTCGGTTTAGATTTGAAATATGTCCAAAGTTTTCAAGTTGATCTTCTGAGAAGTGTTCAGCAATAGAGGAGTTTTTAATTAGTTCTGAACCTTTTGCAATATCAAATGGAGCAGAAATGTAAGTGAAGATAAATATAGTTATTATGATCAGAATGAATGATGTTACCCATTGTTTTTTATCCATTAATTTCCCGAGAGTTTGGCCTGGTGTTATAATGATTCCTTTTAAATTTTTAAAAAAATTAATCATAAATATGTAACCTTTTAATCTATTAATATGGGTTCTTTTAATTTTTATTTAAAATTATATATTAAATTTAGATTAACAGCAATAGATATTTAAATTCCATGAATCTTTTTCGATTTTTTAGTAATGTAAAAAATAAAGTTTAAACTTTAAAAAAGTATTGAAATATTATATAATGATAACATGCAGTTTTATTCTGAAATGAAGTTGTTTGAAGATTTTAAACTTCTTATTGGGATTGAGAACAGGGAAATAATTTTTTCACACAGTTTTAGAAGTGAAGAAGAAAAGGGAGATCTTATTAGTTATGAGAGAAGATATTTTCCTCAGCTTAAATGGGATGGAAAGGAAATGGAAAATTTATTTGAAGAATTGAATGATTATAAAAATGGTAAGAATGTTGATCCTTCGCAATTAAATGTAAAATTTTCCAGAGGAACCAAATTTGAAAAAAGGGTGTGGAAAACTCTAAAAAGAATAAAAAAGGGAGACTTAATAAGCTATAAAAGGCTTGGAGAATTGGCTGGCTATCAGAATGCACAACGTGCTATTGGAAATGCAATGAGAAAAAATTATCTTGTTATTTTTGTTCCATGCCATAGAGTAATTGGAAAAGACAAAAGAATAGGAGGTTTTTCCGCTGGAATAGAAGATAAAAAAATGTTATTGAAAATTGAGAATAATGAATTATAAAATTTTTACAAAAATTATTTTTGTTTTAAGGGAATAAAAATGGATATAAAAGAGAATTACAAAAGAATTATTGAAAAAATAGAAAAAGCTTGCCAGAGAGTAAATAGAGAGCCCAAAGAAATTAAATTAGTTGGAGTGTGTAAAGATCAGCCAGTAGAAAAAATAAGAGAGGTATATAATTGTGGTATAAGAATAATGGGAGAGAATAAGGTACAGGAAGCAGAATTACATCAGTCTCAGCTAGAATCTCTTGATATTGAGTGGCATTTTATTGGAAAGCTTCAGAAAAATAAAATAAATAGAATTTTAAGGAATTTTGATTTTATTCAATCAGTTGATGGTGTAAAATCTTTAGAGCACATTCATAAGAGGTCAATCAAGGAAACTGAGGTTTTTATTGAAATAAATATAGGAGAAGAAAAGAATAAATCAGGTTTTACTGTTGATGGCTTAAAAAAGGCTTTAAATTATATTTCCAATTTAAATAGAATAAAGGTTATTGGATTTATGGCTATACCTCCTTTTTTTGAAGATTCTGAAAGTGTTCGGCCATATTTTATCAAAATAAGGGAATTAAAGGATGAAATAAATAACTCACAATTACCAAATTTTAATATACAGCA
>JAUXFB010000301.1 GCA_030620255.1 Candidatus Aminicenantota bacterium
AACTGTAAAAGAAAAGAGCGGGACTCCTGATATTGTACATGTTAATGTAATCTACAGAACAGGATTTTTTTCTCTATTTCTCAAATTCATAAATAGGATTAATTATATAGTTACTGAACACTCTTCAGAATACCTTCCTGAATCTGAAATGGAGAAAAATTTCATTAGAAGACTAATAGCCAGGCTTGTTGTAAAAAATGCAAAAGCAGTAACAACTGTTTCAGAATCATTAAAAAATGCAATGATAAAAAGGGGCTTAAAAAATAAATATTTTATTGTTCCAAATGTTGTTGATACAAATATTTTTTATCCTATAAGACCAAGGTATAAAGGGAAAAAGAAAAGATTCCTTCATGTTTCTTTACTTGATGATAGAAAAAATGTTTCTGGAATTATCAATGTAATGAAAAAACTCTCTGAAACACGCAATGATTTTGAACTTCATATAATTGGTGAAGGAGAAAATAGAAAGAAACTTGAAAAATTAAGCAAGGATCTGAGTATTAAAAATTCATATGTTTTTTTTCATGGAGCAAAAAACACACAAGAGGTTGCTGATATAATGAGGTCATGTGATTGCTTGATCATATTCAGTTATTTTGAAAACCTACCATGTATTATGATAGAAGCAATGGCATCAGGTCTCCCGATTATATCAACAGATGTGGGAGGGATTTCTGAACATATTAATAAAGAGCGAGGCGTTTTAATTCAGCCCTCAGATGAGGAGGCTTTTATACACGCTGCAAATTATATGCTTGACAATTATTTTAAGTATAATACAAATAAAATAAGAAACTATGCTGTTGAAAACTTTAGTTATGATGTAATAGGAAATAGATTTTTAAACATATATAAATCAATTTAATAATATGGAAAAAATTTTAATAATTGCTTTTACTGATTTAAAAAATGACTCAAGAGTATACAGACAAATAGAGTTTTTAAAAACAAAGTATAAAATAACAACAATTGGCTTAAAAAGTTCAGAAATCGAAAATGTAGATTTTTATCAGATAGATCCTATTTTCAGAAGCAATCCAAAAAGGTTTTTAAGAGCATTTGATTATAAGTTTAGAAGGTTTGATAAAATTTATTGGTCTCTTTTTCAGTTTAATCAAATAATACCTGTTTTATTGCAAAAAGAATTTGATCTAATAATTGCAAATGATATTGAAGCAATGCCTCTTGTGTTAAAGATCAAAAAAAAGGCAAAAATCATTTTAGATGCACATGAATACTCTTCAAGACAATTTGAAGACAGCTTTATGTGGCGTTTCTTTTTTAAGAGATACAATGAATATATGTGCAAAACATATATTAAATATTGTGATATGATGCTTACAGTATCAGAGGGTATAGCTGATGAATACAAAAAAAATTATGATAGACTCCCAATTATTATGACAAATGCCTCAGAACATAAAAACCTAAACCCATGTCCAACCTTAGAAAACAAAATTCGCTTAATCCTACATGGCGCAGCAACCCCCTCAAGAAAGATTGAATTAATGATCACAATGATGAAAACTTTGGATGCACGCTTCACACTTGATTTAATGTTAGTGCCTAACAATAAAAAATATTTTCTTAAATTAAAAAAAATTGCTTCTAATAACCCAAAAATTAAGTTTATTCCACCTGTAAAAATGAAGGAGATCCCACCTTTTATAAATCATTATGATATAGGTGTTTATATTCTCAAACCAAGTAATTTCAACCAAAAATATTCATTACCAAATAAATTTTTTGAATTTATCCAGGCAAGACTCGCGCTTGCTATTGGGCCATCTCCAGAAATGGAAAAAATTGTTAAAAGATACAATTTAGGAGTTGTTGCATCAGATTTCTCTTCAAAAGAAATGGCCAAAATTTTAAATAAATTAGATAAGGAGAAAATAGATTTTTACAAAAACCAATCACATAAATTTTCATTAGAATTATCATCAAAACATAATATAGAAAAATTGGACAAACTAATATCAGATCTTCTAAAAACCTAACCTAAAAATGAAAGAAATTATTAATGAAAAAAGTATTCTCAAAAAGTTTAATATAGATCCAAAAAATTTTATTTTAGCAACTATTCATAGAGCTAAAAATACAGATTCAAAAGAAAATTTAAGGATTTAATATTGAACATCCTATTAATAGCCTACTATTATCCGCCTATTAATAGCGGAGGATCTGTGCGTCCGGAGAAAATGGCAAAATATCTTTCAAAATTTGGCCATAATGTAACAGTTTTGACCCAATCATATAACAGAACAGATTTTACACAAGAAAATATGATCCGCATTTATGATGTAAGCCATAATAAAGACAGAAAGGGTATAAATAAAATTAAATGGTTGTTTTTAAGGTCATTTACTGAGATTTTAAACCTATTTGGCATTTATTACTCAATTTACTCATTATGGAAGAGAAATGTAATAAAATATGAAAAAAAAATAATAGAGCAGGTCAATCCTGATATAATTATTGCAACATATCCCCCTGTTGAAACACTTGAAATTGGATTGCTCTTTTCAAAAAAACATAAAATACCTCTAATATCTGATTTTAGAGATGGCATACTTTTCGAATCTATTGAAAAAGAAAGAATAAAAAAATATAAATGTATAAGAGAAAAATATGAAGAAATTGAAAAGAAATCTGCTGTTCAATCAGGTGCAATCATAACAATTGCTGCTCCAATAACAGATTATTTTAAAAAAATGTATAAAACAAAATCTATGACAATTCTTA
>JAUXFB010000135.1 GCA_030620255.1 Candidatus Aminicenantota bacterium
TGTTTCTGGAAATCATCAAGCTCAAATTTATATTTTATTTGATATTTCATTATATTTTGATTTTATATATGCTTCAGCTGTGTTGCAAGTTGACCACAAGCTGATTTTATATCTTTACCTTTAGACCAACGCAATACTACAGTATATCCATTTAAACACAAATATTCCTTAAATGCTTCAATATTTTTTTTTGAAGGAGTTTTAAAGTCAATATTTGTATTTTCATTGTATGGTATCAAGTTTATCTTGCACAAGATTCCTCTCAGTAATTGAGAAACTTTTTTTGCATCTTCAATTGAATCGTTTATGCCTTTTATCAATACATATTCAAAAGTAATTCTATGTTTTCTTTTATGATTTTTAAAATGATCTAATATATCACTTAAATTTTCCATCTTTGAAATAGGCATTAATTGTTCTCTAGCCTTATTATCGGAGGCATTTAAAGAGAAACTTATCTTTATATTTGGAAAATCCATTTCTATTTGTTTAATGTATTTTAAAACACCAGCAGTTGAAACTGTTATGTTGCTTGAGGGAATTTTAGCTCCCTTTTCAGAAGTAATGATTGATAAAGCTTTTTTTAGATTTTCATAATTAAGCAAAGGTTCTCCCATACCCATGAAAACTAAGTTGATTTTTCCTTTATAGTCATCTATTTCTTTTTTTAATATTAGTATTTGAGATAGAATTTCTCCAGAATTTAGATTTCTTATAAAACCCATTTTTCCTGTAGCACAAAAAGCACACTTAATAGCACATCCAACTTGTGAAGAGATACAGAATGTGTAGTAATTTTTCTCTTTAATTAATACAGATTCTATTCTATTCTTATCCTCTAATTCAATAAGAAATTTCTTTGTCTCTTCTCTATCTTCTTGTTTATTTATTAATTTGTTTAATGTAATATTGTATTTTTTTATAAAAAGTTCTCTATTATATTTGCTTATATTTAACCATAGTTTGATATCCTGACAATTCTTTTGATAGATCCATTGGAAAACCTGATCTGCTATAAAGTCTCTTAATCCAAGAGCTTTGATCTCATTTTTTAATTCATTTAAAGATAGATCATATATCCATTTCATTGGTCTGTTTGATTTATAGAATCGAATTCTTTAAGTATATCTCTTGAAGGCTTTTTATCCACAAGGCTAATTATTATAATTGCCAATGCAGAAAGTATGAATCCGGGTACTATTTCATACATATTAAAAATGCCTCCATCAAGTTGTTTCCATATGATAACAACAACTCCTCCTATGCTAATTCCTCCGATTGCACCTATTCTTGTCATTCTTTTCCAAAAGAGAGAGATTAGCACAAGAGGGCCAAATGTAGCTCCAAAACCTGCCCATGCGTATGCAACAAGGCCTAAAACACTGCTTTTGGGGTTTAATGCTATTATATAAGCTATTATTGCAACTACAATAACAGCTGCTCGGCTTATCCAAACAAGTTCTTTGTGACCTGCTTTTTTTCTAAATAAAACCTTATAGAAATCTTTTGTAATAGCTGAAGAAGTGACAAGTAGTTGAGAGTCAGCTGTGCTCATTATTGCTGCTAAAATTGCTGCCAGTAATATGCCTCCAGCAACAGGAATAATAAAACTATTAACTAAAATTATAAAAATGGTTTCTGCTTCAGCTTGTTTTAAAGAGGTTTGAAGATATGCTCTGCCTATAATACCAACAATTACAGCACTAAACAAACTTATTACAACCCAGATCATAGCTATATGGCGGGCTTGTTTGATTTTTTCTGGAGAGCGGATTGCCATAAAACGGGCAAGTATATGTGGCTGGCCAAAGTATCCAAGACCCCATGCAAGTAATGAGACTATGGAGATAATAGAAAGAAAGGTCCCATCTATTTTGGTAAACATATTTAATAATTCCGGATTTATATTTTTTATTGAAAAATAAACTGATTCAAGTCCTCCAAGAAGATTAATCCCTGCCATTGGAACTACAATAATAGCGACAAACATAATCATTCCCTGAAAAAAATCTGTCCAGCTTACTGCCATAAATCCGCCTAAAAAGGTATAAGAAATAATAACAAATGCCCCAATGAATAAACCATTTTTGTAAGATAATCCAAAAACCGTACTAAAGAGTTTTGCGCCAGCAACAAATCCAGAGGATGTATAGATCAAGAAAAATATCAATATAAAACAAGCTGATACAATGCGAAGGATTTTTGAATTATCTTTGAACCTGTTTTCAAAATAATCAGGTATTGTAAGTGAATTTCCTGCATGCTCAGTATATTTTCTTAGGCGTTTTGCAATAAATTTCCAGTTTAAATAAGTTCCTACACCTAATCCAATTGCTATCCATAGAGATTCCAGGCCTGCAATATATGCATATCCGGGTAACCCCATTAATAGCCATCCACTCATATCAGAGGCCTGAGCACTCATTGCAGTTACCCAGCTGTTCAATCCTCTTCCACCCAGAATATAATCAGATAAGTTTTTTGTTCTTCTATAAAATATTATTCCAATACCAAGCATAAAAATAAGATATATCAAGAATGAAAATAAGATGTTTATATTATTTGAAATCATACCTGATAATAATATTTGATAGAGAAAAAATCAAATTGTATCTGGATTTTTTTATTAAAAGCGTAACAATAATTAATGGCATCATGGCACTTATAAATGTGATTGCACGTGCAATTACAATTTTGTCAAGTTTTTAAGAATTTTTTTTATTTCCTTTAATTCATTAGGAATTGAATCATAACTGCTTATTAATATTTCAGCATTTTTAATTGAGCCTCTATTTTCTATATCAATTACTTTGAGTGCAAGTTCTTTAATTGATTTTTTCATTTTTTTTATATTGAACAGGAGTTTTTTGTCACTTATATTAAAAACAATTCCTCCATTTTTTAGTAAATAATTGAATTGTACTAAATATGGCTTATTTATCTCTTTTTCAGGCTCATTTCTCAATTTTTCCAAAAGAACAATCAGATAAGTTATATAAATGTTATTCTCTTTTTTCTCTTCTTTTTGCTTGATTAATACAGGAAAATTATGAACAGCAAGAGTATCTGCTTTAATCTCTTCAATAAAGTCAAAGTAATTCCCAAGTGATTCATAAATATATGTTAAGTTTGGTTTATTATCAACAATTACAGGTCCAAGAAAATGTGCAATTCTATGTAAAACAATATGACAAAAATATGATTCAAAATCAACAAGAGCAATATCCTTTTTTGTTAATACTTTTTGGGCAATAGGCTTAAGGACCTGCTTATAATAGGATTGCATTACATTTTCCAGGATGATTAGTTTATAACCAATTTTTTCTTTATATTCTTTTGACTCAGGTTTTATTAGTATATATCTATTAAATTTTATGGGTAAAATCATACTGGATACATTTATTGAAGGGAGGATTGAGGGATTAATTGATATTTGCCTTTTACCTGATTCTAAGTTTTCCAGAAACTTATCAATATTTTGTATGTATTGGTTGACCTGTTCAGTTTTTTTTATGTTATTCAAGAATATGAAAATTTTTATTTTATTTGATTTTGTTTCAGGTTCTAAAATGATATCAACTTTGTTTTTCCTCATTTTCATCCATTTTAAGTTACTTGAAAAGAATTTACCCTTTAATATATCATTAGATAAAGAGGATAAGTATTTTTTTTGCTCTTCATTTGAAGAAATGTTTGATGCGTTTTTTAAGAGATTTGAGATCTTTTTTTTTAATTTTAATGCCATATCTTGATCTGAATCTTTTATATTTATTTGTTCAATGATCTTTGATATTTTTATGAAATTATCTAATAATTTTTTTGATTCTTTATCTAAATTATCTATATTTGAATTATCTTTTGGAACTAAAGTATTGGTCTCTTTTTCTTTTGATTTTTGGTTATCATTAACTGAATATAGATAGTTTGTTGAATGTTTTAAGGTTGAAATAACAAATATAATTAGTGCTATGTGAATAATTAATAAAAAAAATGGTTTATTTAATTTGTAAGTAATTTTTTTCATACATAGAAAATTATCAAAAAACAAGAATAAAGTAAAGCACACAATGGGTTAAATCTTTGCTTGATTCTTATTTAAAAGAATATCAGGAAATATCAGTAAGGGTTTGATAATATGATATTTTATGATAAAATACATCATTGAAAATATTAATGTTTAAAAAATGTTAATTTCAAAAAGGAGATAAACATGAATATTTATGTAGGAAATTTATCGTATGAGGTTACAGAAGAGGATTTACGCACAGCTTTTGAAGCGTTTGGCAAAGTGGAATCTGCCAATATTATAAAAGATAAGTATAGTGGTAAGTCTAAAGGATTTGGATTCATAGAGATGCCATCCTCAGAGGAAGCTAAATCTTCTATAGAGGGACTAAATGGAAAAGAGTTAAAAGGAAGAAATCTTAATGTTAATGAGGCTCGCCCTCGTTCAGATAGTCGCAATGATAGGGGAGGACGAGGTGGCGGCGGTTATCGTTACTAATCATCTGATTAAAATAAATAAAATCATATAAATTTTCGCCTGACAAATTACTGCACCTGAATAGTATCTTTAAATGTAGAAACTTTTATACTACTTTTAAAAAGATAAAGTTATTTTTGACATTTGTGTTAGAAATGAATATAATTTTTTCTGGAGGCGGTTGTGGAAACTTTAAATGTTTTTAAAGAATATAGTAATAAGAGATTAAAAAATTATCCGAAAATAATATATTCAAACCTTTATAAAAAGGTTTTAAATAATTTTTGTTTTGAATTTTATATAAACAAAGAAAGTTATTTGTTCTCTCCGTATTATGTACTACTAAGGGGGGGAAAACATAATGAGTTATTAGATTTTGTTGAAAAGAATGAAGATTTCTTTGATTCTTTGAGAGAGTTTATTCTAAATTCACTCTTTGTATACAGTGCTCTTATTGAAGAAAATTCGTATTATTTAACTAAACCCCAGAGTATTGTTATAGCAAGAATGATTCATAAAGAGGATTACAAGTTTGAAGTAAAATTCTATGCTCACTATCAAGATGAGTTATTAAACTCATATAATGACAAAATATATATAGAAAGAGATTTTTTAAA
>JAUXFB010000252.1 GCA_030620255.1 Candidatus Aminicenantota bacterium
TTAGAGAATTTTATCTGAACACTGAGAAAAGTGAAGATATCCCTGAAGATGAATTGCTTGAAGAGGTTAAGGATATTATTTCAAAAGATAAAGAGTTTATGAGTGATAAAGATGAAAATATAGAAGAGATACCTGAAATAGAAATTGAAAAAAATGCTTTAACAATATTACAGAAAATAAATAAAATGTCCACCCCTGAAAAAATACAATTAGCTTTATTAGGAACTAAAGTTGAAAGAATGATATTGGTTAGAGATCCAAATAAGATAGTATCAAGTGCTGTGATTGAAGGCCCAAAGATAAGTCAAGAAGAAATTTCATTATTAGTTAAAAACAGGAGCGTCCCGGGCGAAATAATTGAGAAAATTGCTAAAAATAGGGAGTATACAAAAAACTATTCAATAGTTGTTGGTCTTGTTCAAAACCCAAAAACTCCAATAACAAATGCACTTTCATTTATTAAGAAGCTTTATATAAAAGATTTGCAATTGATTATTCGCGATAAAGAGGTAAACCCAATTATAAAGAATCTAGCCTTTAATTACCATAAAGAAAAATCTGGTATGAAAAAAGGTGAGTAACCTGACATTGAGTTTTCTTTTTTTGATTATTTCTTAATATTTATCTATTTATAATTATGATTTCTTCTTTCTCATAAAATTTAAAATTGATTTTGGGATTTGGGAAGATAGATCATTTATAAGTGATGTTATTTCCTTAACCTTAACAAATATGTCATCTTCTCCAGCCCAATATGTTCTAATTTTATAAAGGGTTTTAGTATCAACTGTATTTATTATTTTATTTAAGATAATTATTGATACAAGTAAATCATCAACAAACCCGGCCACAGGAATAAAATCAGGAATAAAATCAATAGGTGATATTAGGTATACAAAAGCCATTAATATATAACTTTTTATAAGAGGAGAAACCTCTTTGTCCACTAACAGCTTTATCATAAGGTGGACAACGTCAGGAAGAATTAATAGATATTGTACGAATTTGTCTGTCCATTTTCCAGTCTTTTTATTTAACTTATCTTCTTTTACCCATTTACTAATCTTTTCCCTTAATTTTTGATAAAAATCTTGATACTTTTTTTCTTTTTTTTTTATTGAATTTCCCATTTTTTTCCTCAAGAAAATTATAATTCTTTTAAAATCTTTTGTCAATAAAACCTTACAGTTGAATATCAGTGAGTTTATGAAAATCACATCCATTGCTTGACAATCAATTTTTTATATGATATTGCACTATTTGGGAGTATTGAATGAATAAAAAAGATATATCTGAAATTATTTCGCGCAATCTTAGTATAAGAAAATTTGAGGCTTATAATTTTATTGATTTGTTAATTGAAGTCATAAATGAAAATTTAAATAATGGCGAAAAAATCGTTATATCAAATTTTGGTAAGTTTATTGTAGTGAAGCGAAACGAGAAGAAAGTTACAAATCCAAATAATAAAGAAATTATTATAATTGCTTCTAAAAAAGTTGTTAAATTTCTTCCATCAAAAAATTTAAAGAAGAAAATAATAGGTAAATAAAATGAAAAAGAAAATTTCAACTAAGATCAAAAACATTTTGTGGGCTACTGACTTTTCAAAAGAGAGTAAATCTTGTCTACCTTACATTAAATTTTTTTCAAAGAAACTAAAGACAAAAAATCATGCATTATATATCCTTCCGAAATTTTCAGATTGGGTGTATGAAGCAGCCTTTTTTTCAAATGAAGAGTTAATTAAAGAAATAGAAAAAACTAAACAAAAATCTATGAAAAAAATAATGAATTATAGCAGTAAAGTTGGAATTTCTTTTAAAACAAAAATCTTGGAGGGAATTGCAAGTGAAGAAATAATTAAATATTCTGATGAGAATGATATTGATCTAGTTTTTGCTGGAAGAAGGGGGATTTCGGAGATAGAACAGATTTTAATAGGTTCTACAACTTCACGCCTTATAAGAAATTCAAATACTCCCGTTTTTGTAGTACCAAAACATAAACGAGATATTAAAATAGAGAAAATTCTTTCACCTGTAGATTTTAATGAGCTTTCTTTGCCTGAATTAAAATATTCTATTGCTATTGCCAAACAGATAAATGCAAAAATATATGTAGTGCATATTTCAGAATTTTTCAATTACAAAGTACCAGTTTTAAAAAGAGATAAGTTGATTGAGAAGATAAATATGAAAATTTTGGAAATAGCCAAGCAGAATAATTATAGTATTGAAAATATTATTTATGATATGGGAGAGCCTGCTAAAAAAATAATTGAAATATCAAAAAAGAATAAAATAGATTTGGTTGTAATGGCTTCAAATCAGAGAAAAGGACTTGAAAAGTTTTTTCTCGGTAGCATAACAGAGAAAGTTCTAATGTATTCAAACACACCAACACTGGTTCTACCTCTCTCAGATAATGTATTGTCTTGATGAATCTAAGCTACATAGAATAGCAACTCACATTATCTGTTTTAAAAATCAAAAAGCGAGAAGAAATTTAATAAAAGCTAATATTGATTTAAAAAAATTATATAAATTCAGCAAAAAAGAATTAAATTCTGTAGGTTTTAATAAAGATGAAATAAATAATATTAAATTTGATTATAGAGAAATTGCTGAAAAAGAAATCCATAAGTGTAAATCAAATAATATTTGTTTGATTTTTAAAGAAGATGAATTTTACCCTTCACTCTTATCTGAAATTTATGACTCACCTGATTTTATCTATGTGATAGGAGATAATAATGTTTTAAAAACAGTTAAAATCGCTGTTGTTGGCTCAAGAAGACCTAGTTCATATGGTATGACGTCACTGACCACTATATTACCTGACATATGTAAATCTGGTTTAACTGTTGTTTCTGGAATGGCTTATGGTATTGATTCAATGTCTCACAAAATAGCAATTGAACAAAATGGAAAAACAATTGGAATAAATGCTGGTGGATTACTTCATATATACCCTGCTGGGAAAAGATATTTGATTGATAAAATTATTGAAAATGGTTGTGTTATCTCTGAATTTCCTGTTGATGTAACACCAAGACCATTTTATTTCCCTATAAGAAATAGACTTATATCTGGAATTTCAAAGTCTGTTCTCGTTGTGGAAGCAACATTTAACAGTGGATCACTTATTACAGCAAGATTAGCTATTGAACAAAATAGAGATGTTTATGCAATTCCTGGAAGAATCGATTCCCATTTGAGTAAAGGTACAAATTATTTAATTCAGCAAGGAGCAAAATTAATTACTTCCTCCAAAGATGTTTTTGATGATTATGGAATAGAATATAAAGAAGAAAGAAAAGAAGAATTAAAAA
>JAUXFB010000296.1 GCA_030620255.1 Candidatus Aminicenantota bacterium
CATAATTTTTGCATTTTTTTGATTTCATCAATATCTCCAGTTTTAGCAGAAGATATCCTATCTGCTTGAGTTATTGCGGAAGAAATATTTTTAATATATAATATTTGCCCATCTAATTTAATATATGCATGTTCAAAGATGTCTGGGTCAAATCTTTGTCTTTCAATAATTCCCTCAAATTTTCTTCCATCTTTTAATACTATTTCTGTTAAATGCATATTATTAAGGAATAAACTCTTTTTTAAAAATGTTGCCTTCCTGCACCTTAGCTATACTCTCCATAACAAGTATGGGTCGGTTTACCTAACACAAATTTGGATGTTAATTTTAATTTTTTCAGAGCAAAGAGATGGATATAGTAAAATATTATAAATGAAGTGAAATTCTTGAAAATTATATGTTCAATGAAAAGACAACTACAATAGTTAAATGTGTAATCAACCCAAATCATGTTGATGATTATGGTCACTTAAATAATGCACATTATAGTTATTATTTTGAAAAGGGAAGAATTGCTTTACAAGAAAAATTTAGTTTAAAGGATTCTGTCCTTGCTGAAAAAGGAATTGGATTTCTTGTATTTACTGCAACATACAAATATAAAAAACAGGTATTTGCAAATGCAGAGGTTAAAATTCATTCACAATTTGTACCTTATGATAAAGGCGCCAGAGTTTATATTGACCATATTATGTATTTAAATAGAAATATTGTTGCCTCAGCGAGGACTGAACATGTTTTTGTAAATTTAAAAAACAATAAACCAATACAACCCTTAGACGAACTCATTCAAAAAATAACATAAGTAAAGTTTATAACTTTATAGTGGTTAAAAATCAAAAGATTTATATAAACAGAGCAAATACCAAACAATATGCAATATTATCATTCAACATTAAAGATAAGATTAGAACAAATCATTAAATCTAATTATATAGAGCCTGGAAAAGAAAGCCCTGAAAATCCAGCCTATTCAGCAGAATGGATGTTTTTAGGTATTTTTAGAGAATCATCACCAAGAAACATATATCTCTGGAATAATTTTGAAAGGGCAAAAGAGTGTGCTGAATTTATTTCATCTCATGCTAGGAGAGAATA
Source organism: Candidatus Aminicenantota bacterium (assembly GCA_030620255.1). Lineage (GTDB taxonomy): Bacteria > Acidobacteriota > Aminicenantia > UBA2199 > UBA2199 > JAUWNT01. Next base: position 1,099 of record JAUXFB010000296.1, read on the forward strand.
TTCTTCTGAGGGTAAAAAACCTGTTGTAATTGAAATTAATATTAAGGACCCTTCAAAAATTTCTCCGGATCCTCATTCCAGTGGTTTTATGCATTTTGGGCCAGTTAATGTTAATAAATTCACAAAAATTTATGTATTTTGAACTGCCTGCGCAATTAGATTATTAAGATTACACCCACAAACATCAGGGTTATAGCAACCAATTTTAGCAGTACAGTTGATTTTCCAATCTCTTCTTTCAATATTTTGGGGTAAAAAATACTTAAAATTACAGCAAACAATAAAACAAAAAATGGCTGGACAGAGGATATGGCATTTACCAAAGTTACATACCCCCTTGACATTGCAATTGTAATCAATATAACAGCAAATAAAGCAAGTATTTCATTTAAAGATATTATAATAATCGCTTTTTTGCCATAGTCTCTTACTGTAAATATTAAATCCTTAAAATTAAAGCAGAATATTGGAATTAAAGCAAAAAATGCTCCAATCCTAATGTATGAAAATATAGTCCAGAAATCAACAAAATTAAGAAGATACTTTGTTATAACTGCATTTACAGAGAATACCAGAGAAGCAAGAACCATAAACCAAAAAGCTTTTCCAAAACTAATTTTTATGGAATTTTTTGAAGAGATAAAAATTGCACCAATTATCAATAAAAATATGCCTAAATATTTTATAGGAGTAAAAATTTCTCCCAGGAATATTGCTGCAAGAATTGAAACAAATAATGGACTTAAATAAAGTAAAGGAATGACCCGTGAAATTTCCTCTATTTTTACTGCTTTGAAATAAAAAAGAATTCCTATAATATATAAAATTCCAGCAGCAAAAGCCAAGGCAATATTAAAATAAGACAGATAGGAAAAGCCGTGAAACAAATACACAAGAAAGCTTGCAATTAATCCAATTATACCAAGGATCATAAGGAGAATAACTGGCTTTCTAACCAGTTTTGTAAGAACATATTTATCTACTGTGTTTACAATTGCCCACACTATTGTTGCTAAAATTGAGAATAATATCCATGACATAATAATTGGTTATAAGGTGTGGTTAATAAATTTTCCTAAAACATCAAGCACATACAGAATGAATTTCTGCTAACATCTATTATCCCTACTCCGCTTTCCAAAGCAATTTTTTATCTCCAGAGTATACTCCTAGCTTTGTCATCTGCCTGAACTGCAGGTCAGACAATATAAGAAAGTCTATGTTAAAGCCATGCTTTTGTTTTATTTCCTTAACAATAGCCTCAACTTTTTTTGACACATAATCATTTCCAATAATTAAGATATTAGCACTTTTGCTTGTTTTTTTTCCATGAAGTATTATTGAATCAATTCCATTAATTATTTTTGCTTTATCAACAAAAATTTCCAATGGATTTACCTCTTCTTTTAGCAACTTTGATAATCCCCTGGTTTTTTCATTTATTATGATTTTATAAACCTTAAACTTGGAGATTTTTATTTCTTCAATTATTTCTGATTTCACAAGCTTTCCAATAATTCTATAAGTTGTTGCTGGGCTTACATTAGCAGCTCTGCCTAGCTCCCTGAGATAAAACTGTTTATCTTTATTTTGCAGAAACACATCAATTATCCTAAGAATCGTCTTATCAAACAACTGTTTTAGAATATCAATATCAGGCATTTAAATTAAAAATAATAAGAAATATA
>JAUXFB010000227.1 GCA_030620255.1 Candidatus Aminicenantota bacterium
AATAAGAATAATTTCTTATCGATTTTAGAGATATGGAGGCTTTATTCTAAGAATGCTGATCTTTTAAAAAAGAATTTAGCAAAAAGGCCTGAATTTTATTTATATGCTGCAAATAATCTTGAAAAATCGGAATTATTTATTAATTTAAGACAGGAATTCCTTTCAAATTATGAAGTGTTCTGTCTTAAAAATACGTGGAAAGAATTTGATAAAATAGATAGAAGTTCAATTAAAAAGTTACAAAATCTGAGAGGGGTATTAAATTCTCGTATAAAAGGATATTACAAAATCATAAAAAATTCAGGTTTTAAAGAAAAGAATTATTTGGAGCTTAAAAAGGAGCTAAACTTAAATATTCTTAAAATCCTTTTGAGTAAAAAAATGTGGCATGAGAATTCTAAAACAATTTCAAAGATTGAAACATGTATTCTTTCATATATACAAAGTTCTTCCTCTTTTTCTGATTTAGAGGATTTAAATGATTTTTTAGAAAATATGAAATATTTTGAAATAAATAGCTTGAAATCTTTCTATATTAAACAATTGATCAATTTTAAACTCGGACAATTTGGAACTATGATTGATAATATTGTCAATTTTAAACAATCGATTTCCTATATAAAAAAAGAGAATATAAGGGATTATTGTAATATTTTACTTCTTTTATCCGATGCTTGTATTTCATCACGTTTAATGATACAGGGTAATTTAGTTCTCAAAGATATAGAAAAGATTTCCCCGGGATTAATCGATACTTATTTTCGTAAGATGAAGATTGAAAAAATAATTGGTCCAGAACAGAATGAAAATAAGGAAGAGTTCATAGAAAAGACAAGGCAATATGAAATTATTAAAAATAGCCGTTTTATTAATATAGATAAAAAAAATGTTAGAAAGGTCGTTTATTTTTATGATGAAAATGAAATTATAATTAAGTTTGATAACTCTATAAAAGATAGACTCAAAACATTTCATATTTTACAGGTGTTTGTAAATGATGTAATTACGTATGAGAATTATTTAAGTCAAATGGACGAATCTGAAATTAAAATAAGAATTCCAGATTCTGATAATGATTCAAAGTATGAAGTGGAAGTGAGGATTAGATGAGAGGTAGCAAGTAAAAAGGAAAAAGGTAAAAGTAAAAAGTGAGTGTTTCAAGATAAAAGGAAAAAGGCAAAAGTGAAGGAATATCAGACTAATTTAAAAGACAGATTATTTGATTTTGCAGTAAAAAATCTAGAATTATTGACTGCATTAGATTTTTCTCCGGAATCCAAGGTACTAAGAACACAATTAGCTAAAGCTGCTACCTCTTCGGGTGCAAACTATGAGGAAGCACAAGCAGGTTGTTCTAAATCTGATTTTTTGAATAAAATTTCTATCTCCCTGAAAGAGATGAGAGAATCTAATTATTGGTTGAGAATTATTAAGAAAGTGATCAAATTAGAGCATGACAAAGATAGAATATTAGATGAATTAATTCTTGAATCTGTTGAATTAAAAAAAATGCTAGGCAGTATAATTGTTAAGGGTAAAAAATCAAAGATTTATAAATAATTTTATTACTTTTTACTTGTAGCTAATTATTATTTATGTTAAAAATTGGGAATTTAAATATTAAATATAATACAATGCTTTCCCCAATGGCATCTATAACTGATGTCTCTTTTAGAAAATTATTAGATGAGATTGGTTTTATTGGTCTTATGGTAAGTGAGATGATTTCTGCTGAGGGAGTGAATAGATTAAATAAAAGGACTTTAAATATGATGAGATCCTTTGAATTTAAGACACCTCAGTTTATCCAATTGTTTGCATCTGAGCCAGAACCCTTTGTAAATGCTGTTAAATATATTGAAAAAGAAACGAATTTCTCTGGTATAGATATAAATATGGGCTGCCCTGCTAATAAAGTTATAAAAAGGGGAGCAGGTGCTTTTCTTTTAAAAGACCCTAAGAAGATTGCCTCAATTATTAAAGAGGTCAGGAATAATACTAAACTCCCTATTACAGCTAAAATAAGGTTGGGATATTCTAAAGTAAATGTATTTGAAATTATTGATGTCCTGGAAAATGAAGGTGTTGATGCAATAACTGTTCATTTTAGATTAAAATCAAATAGATATAATGAAAAAGCAAATTGGGAATATGCTTCATTAATAAAAGAAAGAATAAAAACTGTTTTTATTGGAAATGGAGATATATGGGATGCTTTACATGCTAAAGAGAATATAAAATTTGTTGATGGTTTAATGATAGGGAGAGGTGCAGTATTCAATCCATTGATTTTTGCTGAAATTGCAGGAGAAAAAACAGATGATTTAAAGTTTAAACAGATTCTTGAAAGATTTTTAGAATTGATTGAAGCGTATTGTGTCCCTGAATTTAGGCTTGCTAAATTAAAAGCACACACAAGGTTTATGGCTCATAACAAGATAAATTCAAAAAGGTTAAGGCAGAGAATTTATAATTCTAAAAGTTTTGAAGAAGCAGGAAATTATTTTAAAAGTATTGTTTTATAGCATCTATAAAGTATAGATTATGAAAAAGAAGGTTGTTGTTGGTTTTAGCGGCGGGAAAGATTCAACTGCTGCACTTATTCTTTTAAAAAATAAGGGGTATGAGGTTCATGGCTTAACAATGAAAATTGGTTTGAATGGAGAAGAAGAGAACATAGAAAAAATAAAAGATCTTGCAAATCTTTTAGAGATTCCTTTAAAAATACTAAATGTTAAAGATATCTTTAAGGAAAAGGTAATTGATTATTTTATAAATTCATATAAACTGGGCATTACTCCAAATCCCTGTGTGATTTGTAATAAAGAGATTAAATTTAAGGTTTTGAAGGATTTTGCGTTTAAAAAAGAGGGAGCTGATTTATATGCAACAGGGCATTATGCAAAAAAAGTAAATATAGGTAGAAAATTTTTTCTAAAAGAGCCTGCAGAAAAAGAAAAATCCCAGAATTATTTTCTCTCAATGATCAGTAGAGGGGATCTAAGGAATGTTATATTTCCCTTAGCAGATGTTAAGATTGAAAAAGTAAAAGGAATTGTTAAAGGTTTACCTCTTGTAAATATGAAAGAAAGTCAGGATATTTGTTTTCTTCAACATCAGCCATTAACTGGTTATTTAAAAAAGCATCTTCCCTCAAATGCATTTAAAAAAGGAGACATTCTTGATATTAAGGGAAATAAGATTGGAACTCATAATGGGGCTCTATATTTTACAATAGGGCAGAGACGGGGAACAAATTTTTCTTCGGATAAAAAACAATATGTTATAAAAAAGGATATGAACAATAATACAATTTATCTTGGAGAGGAGAAGCTCCTTTATTCAAATGATTTGATAGTAAAAAAGCCTGTTTTTTGGAGAGAGATAGAAAAGGGAGAACTGCTTAAAATTAAGGTCAGGTATTTAAGTGAATTTTCTGAGGCTCATATTATTGAAGTTGCGGATGATTTTATTAAAGCAAGGTTTAAAGCTCCAAAAAGAGCAGTAACACCCGGTCAGATCGGGGTATTTTATGATAAAGATATAATTGTTGCATCAGGCTATATCCTGTAGGGGTCAGGTCTTGTATTTTGCATATACTCAATGAATATGAAATACTTAGATTTTATCGGAATGCAAAATACAAG
>JAUXFB010000029.1 GCA_030620255.1 Candidatus Aminicenantota bacterium
CAGCTGGTAGTGCAAAAAATGGCCGTGACAGCATTTCTAAGAGACTTGGTGTAAAAAAATTCGGAGGAGAAAAAATAAATGCTGGCTCAATTATCATAAGACAGAGAGGAACAAAATTCAACCCTGGTAATAATGTTGGAAAAGGTAAAGATGATACATTATTCGCATTAGTGTCAGGTAATGTTAGGTTTGTAAACAGAAAAAACAAAAAATTTGTAGAGGTTGATCCTAATTAATTTTTTATTTGTTCTAAAACTGATTTCCCTTAAAATTTCTTCCATTATTTACTTGAATCGTGAAATATTTCAATAAATATTTTAATAAATTTAATTAATGTTTGTAGATAGAGCAATAGTTAGTTTTATTGCAGGTAGAGGTGGAAATGGATGTGTGAGTTTCAGGAGGGAGAAATTTATTCAAAGAGGCGGACCTAATGGTGGTGACGGTGGTAATGGCGGTGATATTATTCTTGTTAGTAAAAAAGGAAACAATTCGTTAATTTATTTTAAATATAGAAATATTATTAGATCAAAACATGGAGAGAGTGGAAAAGGTAGAAATAAGAATGGTAAAAAGGGAAAAGAAGAGATACTCTTTGTACCAGTAGGTACTGTGGTTAAGACGTTTCCTGATGAAAAATTGATGTTTGATTTTTCAGATGATAATATAAGACTTGCGATTGCTAAAGGAGGACAAGGAGGGTGGGGTAATACTCACTTTAAATCTTCTGTAAACCAGTCTCCAAGAATTGCTATAAAAGGGAAGCCAGGAGAAGAGATTAAAGTAATTCTTGAATTAAAATTAATAGCTTTTGCTGGACTTGTGGGATTCCCAAATGCAGGTAAATCTACTTTGATTTCAAAAATAAGTGAAGCTAAACCTAAGATTGCAGATTATCCTTTTACAACTTTATCTCCTAACCTGGGTGTTGTATATAGGGGGTATGAGAGTCTTGTTGTCGCAGATATTCCAGGAATTATAGAAGGAGCTCATAATGGAGATGGAATGGGTATTGATTTCCTAAAACATATAGAAAGAAATAGGGTTTTGATTTTTTTGATTGATATTTCAGATTGCACAAAAAATACTCCTGTTGAGACATTTAAGATCTTACAGAATGAATTAAAATTATATAAGACTGATTTTTTAAACAAAAAATACTTTGTGGTTGGGAATAAAAATGACCTTGTAACTGAAATGCATAGAAAAGAAGTTGATAAACTTAGGGAATATTGTAATAAAAAAGATATTGCATATGTTGAAATTTCTGCTTTAAATAATGATAATTTAAGTGTATTTAAAAATAAACTTTTTGAGTTTTATAATGAAGAATAGAATTGGTTTGTTAGGTGGAACATTTGATCCCGTACATAAGGGGCACATAGAACTTGGGTTAAAGATTTTGGATGCGTTTAAATTGAATAAAATTTTATATGTTTTATCTGCAAATCCTCCACACAAAAATGAGACTAGTGTTGCTTGTACTGAAATCAGGTGGAAAATGCTGTGTGAAGCCCTTGAGCCTTTCCCAAACTTAGTTCCAAGTGATATAGAAATGAAAAGGAATAAATTTTCATGGACATTTGATACTATTGAAATATTAAAAAAAGATCATCCGAATGATATTTTTTTCTTTATTTCAGGAAGTGAAGGCTTTTTAAAGATTAAAGCATGGAAGAAATATAAGAGTTTACTTAAATCTACTTCATTTGTAGTTGTTTTAAGAGAAAAAAAACACAGGGATATAATTCAAAATTTGTTAAATGAAGAAAATATACCTGTATGTTTTGATGTTAGTAAACAAATTGATTCTCCATGTGTTTATATTTGTTCTTATGATTCAGATAAATTATTCATATCATCAACATTGATTAGGGAGAAAATAAAATCTTTTGAATCAATAGAGGATTTGGTTCAAATAGAGATAAAAAAAATAATGGAGGAGTATAATTTATATGGAAATTGATGATTTTAAACTTATACATGAAGATTTGAAAAAGACAAAAATCCCGCCTGCTGTTAAAAAGGTTGTTCATACAATATTAGATAAAAAGGGTGAACAAATTGTTGTTTTAAAATTAAAAAGGATTTGTGAATTTACTGATTTTATGGTTATTTGCAACGGCAATACATCAATACAGAATAAAGCTATTTCTGATGAAATTCAGAGAATGTTGAAAAAAGAGCTTAAGTTAAAAGCCTTTAGTGTTGAAGGGCAAAGGAGTTCAGATTGGATACTATTGGATTATATTGATTTTATAGTTCATGTATTTTCTCATGAAAACAGAGAAAAATTTTCTCTTGAAAAGTTATGGATGGATGCAAGGAGATATGATTTTTACATTGTTTAATGATTTTAAAGATAAAAAATCTTTAGAAATAAAAGAAAAAATAGATAGAATTGCAGATTTGGACACAAATATTCTAATTTATGGTGAAACAGGTGTAGGAAAGGATTTCTGGGTAAATTATTTGTTTAATATTAGTAAATTTAAAAACATCTTAAATTTAAATTGTGGCGATGTACCTGAAAATCTGCTTGAGAGTGAATGGTTTGGTTATAAAAAAGGGGCATTTACAGGAGCGAACAAAGATTATGAAGGTAAATGGAAAAAAGCAGAAAATGGAATACTTTTTCTAAACCAGATTGATCTTTTGAGTTTAAATTTACAATCAAGATTACTTAGAATTATAGAAAGAAAAAAATATTTCCCTTTAGGAGCAAATCAGGAATTAGATATTAATGTGAGGTTTATATTTTCTGCTGATTATGATATTGAAGAAAAGGTTAGGAATGGCTCATTCAGACAGGATCTTTATTATCGTATTTCATCATATGAAATTTATGTTCCTCCTCTAAGAGAGAGAAAGGAAGATATTTTGCCCTTGATTTTCTATTTTGCAAAAAAAAGAAATTTGAAAATAAATTTGGAAGAAAAAAGTATTAAATTGATTTCATCTTATGTATGGAAAGGAAATATAAGGGAAATTGAAAATTTTATTAATAATGTTTCAATTTTGGGAAAAGAATTAAAAGATGAGCATGTTTATAATTTATTGAAAGACTCAAAGGCCTTTTTTGAAACTTATAAATATTCTGAAATAAAATTATATGAATTAGAAAAAGAGTACATACATTATCTTTTGAGAAAATATAAGAGTAAAGTGAAAGTATCAAAAATCTTAGGAATTTCAAGAAAATCTCTTTACAATAAAATAAAAAAATATGAAAAAGATTGAGTTGATATGTATCGGTAATCTGAAATTCAAAAAACTAAAACCTCTTGAAGAGAATTTTATAAAAAAGATAAATTTTTTTGTGGATTTCAAAGTTAAAAATTTAAAGGAAATAAAATTAAAGAATGAAGATATATTGATGGGAAAAGAGGGAAAGATGATTCTTGAAAGCCTTAATACAAAAGATTTTGTTATTGCTCTTGATAAATATGGAAAGAAAATGGATTCAATAGGGTTTGCAAAATTTTTATCTGATAAAATTTCTTTTTATTCAGGGAGGGTGGTTTTTCTTATCGGAGGTTTTGTGGGGCTGTCAAAAATACTTGATGATAGGATAGATTTTAAATTATCATTTTCAGATATGACATTTTCTCATGACCTTTTTAGAATTGTTTTTTTAGAGCAATTATATAGGATATTTACAATTATAAAGGGTATAAAATATCACAGGTAATATATTGCTTTAAAAATAAATATTAATTTTGTCGATAACCTTAATCAATAAGAAATTGTTTTATTTAGTTCAGTTGATTTTTCAAAAGATATTATATAACATTACAAATAAGGAGTAAAAATGTTTGATAAAAAGACTTATATAAAGAGAAGAAGTTTGTTGAGAGATGATGTTAACACAGGTTTGATTCTTATACTTGGTAATAATGAGAGCCCTATGAATTATCCTGCAAATCCTTATCCATTTAGACAGGATAGTAATTTTTTATACTTTTTTGGTATTGATAAACCTGGATTCACAGGTTTGATAGATATTGATGAAAACAAGGATTTTTTGTTTGGAGAAGACTTTACCATAGATGATATTATATGGATGGGCCCTCAGCCTATTGTAAGAGAGTTAGCAGAAAAAGTTGGAATAAAGAATACAGGTAATTTACGCAAGTTAAAAGAACAAATTGACAATGCGATTTCAAGAGGAAGAAAGATTCATTTTTTACCTCCTTATAGAGCTGAAAATAGTCTTGAAATTGAAAGACTCTTGGGAATATCAAATATAAATATAAAGAATTATGCTTCTAAAGAATTAATTAAAGCTGTTATTTCTCAGAGGTCAGTTAAATCAAAGGAGGAAATTGCTGAGATTGAAAAAGCACTTGACATCTCTTATGAAATGAATATGGCAGTAATGAATATAGCTAAACCCGGGAAATATGAGAGAGAACTTGTGGGCGAAATTGAAGGGATCATAAGCTCTTTTGGAAGTCATTATTCATTCCCGACTATACTTACTATAAATGGAGAAACTCTTCACAACCATTTTCATGGGAATAAATTGACAAAAAACAGGTTGCTGATTATTGATTCAGGCGCTGAATCTCCTGAACATTATGCATCGGATATAACCAGGACTTTGCCTGTAGGAGGTAAATTTACTTCAGAACAAAAAGATATCTATGAAATAGTTCTTGAGTCTCAGGTTTATGCTATTAAGGCTACAAAACCTGGAAAAAAATATAGAGATATTCATCTCAAAGTTGCACAAGTAATTGCACAAGGAATGAAACATTTAGGGTTAATGAAAGGGAGTGTTGCAGATGCTGTAGAAAAAGGAGCTCATGCATTATTTTTCCCTCACGGGCTGGGGCATATGATGGGGCTTGATGTTCATGATATGGAAGATTTAGGGGAAGATTTGGTAGGATATGATGATACAGTTAAGAGAAGTGATCAATTCGGTCTTGCTTATTTGAGATTGGCAAAAGAATTGAAACCTGATTTTGTGTTTACTGTTGAGCCTGGAATTTACTTCATTCCTGCTTTGATTGACAAATGGAGTTCTGAGAAGAGATACAAGGAATATATAGATTATTCAAAAGTAGAAAAATTCAAAGGCTTTGGCGGCATAAGGATTGAAGATGATGTGATGATAACTGATAATGGACATAGAGTCTTAGGCAGAAGGCAGATCCCAAAATCAGTAAAAGAAATTGAAGATATTATGGTATAAGAACCAGTTAATTACTGTTTAATAATCTCAACCCTTCTGTTTTTTGCTCTACCCTGTTCTGTATTATTGGATGTTACTGGAGCTAATGGTCCTACTCCGTAGGCTGATAATTGTTTAGAGTTGATCTTAAAGTTAGTTGTGAGTTCTTTCATTACAGATTTTGATCTCTTTTGTGATAAGTCCATATTGTGTGAGAATTTTCCAGTATTATCAGTATGCCCTACAATGTAAATTTTTAGATTTGGATTTTCCTTCAAGAGTTTGGCAACTTCTTTTATTGCAGGAATAGATTCAGATTTGAGTGTGGCTTTATCTGTATCAAAGTAAATGCCGTGAACTGTTGCGTGGCCATTCTCATTCAAATCATTCTTTAAAGTCTCAGAATTTACAATGATCAAATCAGATTCCATTTTCTTAATTTCAATAATATCCAATTGAACTACAGTATATGGATACCAACCCAGAGAAACATACAATGATACAAAAACTTGTTGATTGTTTTTTTCTATTTTAGCTGCAAGATATCGTTGGTTTTCAGATTTACCGCGGAGCTTGACAAACCTATTTGTTACAGGATATACAATATCAGGCCATTTTCTATAGTTTCCATTGTCCAGTTTTTTGCCTAACATTTAAATATGGGTTTAAATCCTGCTTTTTTTAATCCTATTTCATAATTCCTAAATACCTCAAGAGTTGATCTTCCCTTAGGTACAGTATATGTAATGCGTGTGACTTTTCCCTCTAATTTTTTTGTTTTTGTTAGTTTTCCTTTTTTATTTGGAAGCCCTGTAGGAAGAGTATATTCATCAAATTCATTCATTGTATAATTAACAATTATTGATTCAGGGTATCTGGAAATTAATGAGTGATCCTTACTTCCTTTTATATCTATCTTCTCTTTAGCGAAAAAAGATGGAGCTGTAAGAAAGCAGATTGTAATAAAAAATATAATTGTTTTTTTTAACATAATCAACCTCCGGTTATATTGTAATATTGGTTAATTCTATCATTTAAAAGCTAATTGTCAAGATGATGTATTACAAAAGGTTGATTTTTCTGTTTATAAAATGTAATATTTTTTTAATGAGGTGTATGATGAAAAGTTTAAAAATAAATAAAATCAACAATAACATTGTAGAAGAAAGGTTAGATTATTTAAAGCTTCTTTCCAGACAATTTCCTACAATCTCTGCTGCTAGTACTGAAATTATTAATCTCCAGGCTATTTTAAACCTTCCTAAAGGTACTGAGCATTTTATAAGTGATATTCATGGTGAATATGAATCTTTTATCCATGTGCTAAAAAATGCTTCAGGTGTTATAAAATTGAAAATTGATGATGTGTTTGGTTCTAATCTAAGCGAAGAGGGAAAAAAGAGTCTTGCAATATTGATATATTATCCTGAAGAAAAGATTAATATTGTAAAAAAAGAGGGAAAAAATATTAAAAAATGGTATGAAAAAGCTTTATATCAACTTATAGAAATGTCAAGAAATGCATCTTCAAAATATACGCGTTCTAAAGTAAGGAAGTCATTACCAAAGGATTTTGCCTATATTTTAGAAGAGCTTCTTCATGAAGATGAAAACAGATTAAATAAGGAAGAATATTATAAGCAGATCATTCGCACAATCATTGAAATTGATAGAGCAAGAGAATTTATCATTGCACTTTCAAATTTGATCCAGAGACTTGTTATAGATAGATTGCACATTATTGGAGATATCTTTGATAGGGGACCAGGAGCAGATATAATTCTCGATAAATTAATAAATTATCATAATGTTGATTTGCAGTGGGGGAATCATGATATTTTATGGATGGGAGCTGGTTCAGGTTCTCTATCCTGTATTGCAAATGTTCTTCGTATTTCATTAAGATATGGAAATATGGATACTCTTGAAGATGGATATGGAATCAACATGCTTCCTTTAGCCACTTTTGCCCTTGAATTTTATAAAGATGAAAAGAATAAAATGTTTGATCCAAAAGATATTTCAAATAGAAATTATAGTAAAAATGAAGTTAGTTTAATAAGAAAGATGCACAAAGCTATTACTATTATTCAATTTAAGCTTGAAGGCCATATCATAAAAAGAAGACCTGAGTTTGGAATGAATGATAGATTACTTTTTGATAAAATTGATCTAAAAAAAGGAACTATACTATTAGATAATAAAATATATGAACTTAATGATAATTACTTTCCTACAATAGACCCTAAAGATCCATATAAACTTAGTCCTGAAGAGGATAAAGTTATTGAAAAAATCAGATCCTCATTTTTATATAGCGAAAAACTAAGAAATCATATAAGATTTTTCTATTCAAAAGGAAGCCTATATCTTACATGCAATTCAAACCTTTTGTTTCATGGTTGTATCCCAATGAATTCAGATGGGACTTTCAAAAAACTATTTATTGATAACAAGGAATATAAAGGACGAGCACTATATGATAGATTAGATCGTTTATCCAGGGAAGCCTTTTTTACTAAACTTGATTCTGATTTAAAATTATATGGAGCAGATATTATTTGGTATATGTGGTGCGGACCACACTCACCTCTTTTTGGCAAAGATAAGATGGCAACTTTTGAGAGGTATTTTATAGATGATAAGACAACGCACAAAGAGAGGAAAGATCCTTTCTTCAAATTCAGAGATGATGAAAAAATATGTGACCAAATTTTAAAAGATTTTAAACTTGAACCTAAAAATTCGCATATATTCTGTGGGCATATTCCTGTAAAAGTGAAGGATGGTGAGAGTCCCATCAAATCAAATGGAAAACTTATTGTATTAGATGGGGGCTTTTCAAAAGCTTATCAGCCACAAACAGGAATAGCAGGTTATACACTCATTTTTAATTCTCATGGGCTTCAATTAGTTTCTCATGAGCCTTTTGAATCAACGCAAAAAGCTATAGAAGAAGAAAAAGATATTCTATCAGTTAAAAGAGTGCTTGAACATTCAAAAAAGAGAATACGAATAAAAAATACAGATGTTGGGAATGAGCTTCAAAAAGAAATTGATGATTTAAAAATGCTTTTATATGCTTTTAAAAAAGGTTTAATTTAAGAGAAGGCCTAGCATTTTTGCTTGACATATAGAACTTTTTTGAATATTATATTAAAAATTAACAATAAAGAGAGGGAGAAATGAAAAAGAAAATTAGTTTACGAGTTATAAAAAGAGTATCTTTTTATTATGAGGCATTATTAAAATTAAACCTTTCAGATAATTTATATATTTCCTCAATCAAGTTGGAGGAGATAACAGGAGTATCCTCTAACCAAATAAGGCAGGATTTCTTTTACCTTGGTATTTCAATAGGGAAACAAAAAAAGGGGTATCAAGTAAAGAGACTTTTTAATGAATTGAAAAAGGTACTATCAATAGATAGAAAAGTGAATGTGATTATAATAGGAGCAGGAAGATTGGGATGTTGTTTGTCTGAGTATAAACTGTTTGAAGTTAGACATATTAATGTTGTTGCACTTTTTGATGTAAAGAAAGAATTAATCTCTAAAGCAGAAGAGCGAGACTCCCATTGTTCTCCAATTTATCATAGTGATGAACTTGGTGGATTTTTATCTGAACATCCAGATATAAAGATGGCATTACTTACACTCCCTGAAAACTCTGCACAGGAAATGCTTAATAAATTGGTGAAGCTTGGAATTAAAGG
>JAUXFB010000139.1 GCA_030620255.1 Candidatus Aminicenantota bacterium
TAAAAAAATCTTTAAAAATAAACGAAGATGACTTATTTAAAATAGAGATTGCAATGAGAGAAGCAATAAATAATGCAATTATACATGGGAATAACAGCAACCTGAAAAAGAGAGTTTTTGTAAAATTCAAATGGAATAAAAAACGCATTGTTATCCACGTAAAGGATGAAAATCCTAATAAAATTAACTTTAACAAAATCAAAGAAAAAATAAAAAAAAATGACATACTTTCCTTTCAAGGTAGGGGCATTTTAATTATGGACAATTATATGGATAAAGTTGAATTCCTATATTCGGAAAATGGAAATGAGATTGTAATGGAAAAGATGATATGAAATATATTCTTTCTCTTGATACAACATCAAAATATTCTTCTGTATCAATATCAAAAGGCGAAAAAATCCAAATTGAATACAATTTTATCACAGATGACAATCTATCCTCCATGCTCATTCCAACAATTAAATTCCTGTTAGAAACAATAAAATTAAATTTTAATGATATAGATATTTTTGGCATTGCAATTGGACCTGGATCTTTCACTGGAATAAGAGTAGGACTTTCAACTATTAAAGGTCTATTATTTGAAAAGAAAAAACCAGTTATACCTGTTGTTACATTAAAAGCCTTAGCATACAAACATATAGATTCGAATTTTCCAATAATACCAGTCATTGATGCAAAAAGAGAAGAAGTTTATATTGCAGGCTACAATTTCTCAAAACAGGGTAAAACAGAAATAGTTTCTCCTCAATTGATCAATATAAAAAATTTGAAAATTAAACTAAATAGTTTTCCAAACTTACATTTTGTTGGAATAGGAGCTGAAAAACACAAAGATTTCATCAAAACTAACTTCAAAAAGAGTAAAATACTGGTACGCACACCATTTGTAGCATCAGAAATATGTAAAATATCTCATAAAGAGTTCATAAATAAAAACTTTGTATTAGATTTACAGGATTTAAAACCATTTTATTTAAGAAAACCTGATGCAGAACAAAATTATAATAAAATAAAATTAAAAAATATAGACACTTAAAATAAAGTATAATAAACTTCGAATTAACTCTTTTTTGAATAATATTAAATTAAAAAGAAATCAGGGTCTTTCCTTACCAGTAGATCAATCTCTTTTCTCTGCTTTTTCCAGAAATCCAATTTAACTGAATAAAATGCATCCACAATTTTGGGATCAAACTGTGTACCGGAAAATTTTTTTATTACCTCGTGAACTGCTTCAAATGATAAAGAACGCCTGTAAGGTCGTTCTGAAGTCATTGCATCAATTGTATCAGCAACAGCAAAAATTCTTGCTCCCAAAGGAATCTGATCACCTTTCAATCCATCTGGATAACCTTTCCCATCATATCTTTCATGGTGATGTAAAACTATTTTGGAAGACTTTTCAAGGAATTTTATCTTATATAACATTTTATAACCAAGCTTGGAGTGAGTTCTTATTATTTTCCATTCCAATTGTGTTAATGTTCCTGGTTTCTTTAATATTGCATCAGGTATTCCAATTTTACCAATATCATGAAGAAGAGCTCCATACTCAAAAACTTTTAAATCATGCTCATTATTTATACCCAATAAATCTGCAAGAGCCATTGTATATCTAATAACCCTCATTGAATGTCCATGAGTCTCTTCATCTCTTGTGTCAAGAGCAGTAACAAGAGCTCTTAAAGTAACTCTGTAAGTATTATCTAATTCTTCAAGAGCAGCTTTTAAATCTTTAGTTCTCTCAATGACTCTTTTTTCAAGTTCATTTTGATATTCCTTATTCTCTAAAATCAATCTTCTTTTTTCAATTGCTTTACTTGCAATGTGAGCAACTTTTTCTAATTCAAACGGTTTTGAAACATAATCATAGGCCCCTTTAGACAAAGCAGAAATAGCTGACTCAATATCCTTTACTGCTGATATCATAATAACCATAATATCTTCATCAAGCGCATTGATTTCTTCTAAAAGGTCAAGACCAGATTTCCCTGGCATTCTGATATCAGACATAACAACATCAATTTTATCATTTTCAATATATTTTTCTAAAGCATCATAAGCATCTGATGCAAGTATACACTCATATCCCTCATCTTTCAGAAAATCCCCAAGTAACTCTCTGATTTCTATTTCATCATCAGCAATTAAAATTTTTCCTTTGCTCATATTAACTTGCTCTTTTTATTTAATTTTATAATATTAAGAATTTTTAATAAAGAAAAAATCGGGAAAAATTAATATTTAAACAATATTTGCCAACTTTCTCAATTCTTCTACTTTGTCAAGTCTTTCCCAGGAGAAAGAATCTCTGCCAAAATGACCATATGCTGCAGTTTTCCTGTAGATAGGTCTTTTAAGTTCTAATACTCTTATTATATCAGATGGTTTTAATGGAAACACCTTTTTTATAAATTCAACTATTTTTTGCTCAGAAAATTTTCCAGTATTAAAAAGTGAAACATTAATAGAAACAGGCTCAGCTACTCCAATAGCATAAGCTAACTGAACCTCACATTTTTCTGCTAGCCCTGCTGCAACAATATTTTTAGCAATATACCTTGCATTATAAGCAGCAGAACGATCAACTTTGGAGGGATCTTTCCCTGAGAATGCGCCTCCCCCATGTCTTCCCATACCACCATATGTATCAACAATTATTTTTCTTCCAGTAAGGCCTGCATCTGCATAAGGTCCACCCAGAACAAATTTACCTGTTGGATTAACATAATATTTGGTTTCTTCTGTTATCCATTTTCCACAAACAGGTTTTATAACCTTCTCAATAATATCAGCTTTAATTTCATCATGTTCATGGCCTTCATCATGCTGATTTGATACAACAATAGTTGTAACCCTTTTTGGCTTCCCATTATCATATTCAACAGTTACTTGAGATTTACCATCAGGCCCGAGATAAGGTATTATCATGTTTTTTCTCACTTCAGCAAGTCTCATTGCAAGCTTATGTGCAAGATCAATTGGCAGAGGCATAAAATTCTCAGTCTCATTAGTTGCATATCCAAACATCATACCTTGATCACCTGCGCCCTGTTCTTTATGTTCACCCTGTCCAGCTGTAACTCCAATAGAAATATCAGATGATTGTTCCTCAATATGTACAAGCACCCCGCAGGTCTTAGCATCAATGCCATCCTTAGAATCATTATACCCAATTTCTTTTAATGTGCTTCTTACAATATTCGGAATATTAACATATCCTTTTGTTGTTAATTCACCTGCAACAATAATAACACCTGTTTTTGTCAAACATTCAACTGCAACTCTTGAATCTGGATCCTTCTCAAGGCACGCATCCAGTATTGCATCAGATATTTGATCACATATCTTATCAGGGTGCCCTTCAGTAACAGATTCAGAAGTAAAAAGGTATTTTCCCTTGATCATATTAATCCTCCATAGTTTGTAAAATAAGGATAATACTAACAAAATATAGAAACCGTGTCAAATTGATATATCAAAATCTATTAATATTGACAAAAAATAATATTCATCACATAATAAATATATAGTTAAGAAACTCTGGGAAAAGGAGGATATTAAATGGAAAATAAGTCAAACAAACAAATTATTTGTAAGAATTGTGGTAAACTGTTTAGTCCGGGGAAAAACAAAGCCGGGCAGAAAGTACAAACCTGTGCTAAATGTCTTATAAATCTTGCAGAGAAAAATATCCATGAAGAAATAAAACAAGCTGAATTGAAGCACGAGACGCAGAGCAAAAGTGAAAAAAAGAAAACTTTTAACAAGAAAATAATTTTATCATGTTCTGTGATTTTGTTAATTTCCAGTATTGCATTTAATATTAACAGAATAATAAAAATGAACAAACCTGTCTATCTGGCTGAGATTGATCAAATTGAGGACATTACAATCAATTTTTACAATATGTGCTTAAAAATAGAACAATACAAAAAAGTTATGGGACAATATCCGCAATCACTCGATAAAGAAATTGATAATAAAAATTATGAATACACTCTAAATATTGATGGTTCATTCACAATTACATACAAAACAAATGATAATATTTTAATATACAATTCTTTTAAAGATTATAGCAAAGTGTTAGAAATGAATTCATCAATTTCTATTCCAGAAGGGGGAGAAAATGAAAAGTAAAAAAGGATTCACTGTTATTGAACTACTAATCGTTATTTCAATTATAGGAATAATTTCAACTTTTGCAATCCCTAATGTTTTAAGTTCTTTACACAAAGCTCAAGCTGCTAGTATAGTCAGCGATATTATTCTGATTCGAGATGCAGCAACAGAGTATTGCACTGATTATGGGAAGTGGCCTCCAGATACATGGTGGGGGAAGATCCCTAAAGGTCTTGAAAGATATCTTCCAAAAAAATTCTCCTTTTCTGTTTTTAGGAGTAAGGTGAAGTATTCATTTGATAACTACACAAGACATAAGTCTTGGGCAAGAAAATATGGTATGGTGGTTGGAATCTCAGTCAATTCAAAGGATAACGCAATACTTAATGCCATAATTAATCTAAGCCCTACTTTATTCGAAGCAAAGAGAGGGTTTTTTGGATGGGGCAGATTGGTTTATGTTATTGAAGGAAAAGACCAAGTTAAAACAAAAAAACCCAAGAAAGAGAAAAAGAAAAAAAACAGCTTGTTTTAAATACAATTGTGTTTGTTTTCTATTATATTTATCATTTTTTATAAATTTAAAAATCTCTTTAAGAGAATATCTTCAATATTTTGTCGAGAATCCAGTATAGATAAAACAAATACCTTTTCTTCAGCTATCCGATAGACTATTCGCCAGGGAGGCATAATCAACTCACGGTATTGCAATATTCCAAAATCTCTTAATTCAGGTATCACCCTGCCTCGTTTGGGAGAGTAATACAGATTTGAGGCTTTTTCTTTGATTTTCTTTAATATCTCCAATGCATTCGATGTACTATCTTCAACAATATACTTAATAATATTAGTTAAATCGTTTTCTGCAACTTTCGCCCAAACAACCTGGTATTTTTTATCCATTTTTTAAATTCTTTTCAAGTTTTTCGAATACTCCATCCTGTGATATGACTTTA
>JAUXFB010000064.1 GCA_030620255.1 Candidatus Aminicenantota bacterium
AAACATATATTATTAAAAATTTCATATTTCACACCACCTGTGTATATAGAGAGTGAAACCAGAAACCCATCGGGTAATGAGTTATTTTCTCAAGCAATGATTTATTACAATAACACAAAGTTTAGTAAGTCCCTTAATACTCTAAACCAAATAAAATGCATTGATAATAACCCTAAAGTATTGTTTTTCAAAGGGATCTGCTATCTATTGAATGATCAATATAAAAATGCCATAAAAAATTTTAATTTAATTATAAAAAATGCTAATCCTTCTTATTATGATGAAGCAATATATTATAAAGGAATTACTCTTTTAAAGTTAAATAAAAAAAAAGAAGCAATTAAATTATTTAATAATCTCTCCAAAATGTTCAGCCCCTATTCTGGAAAAGCGAAATCACTCCTAGAAAAAATCAATAAAATTTAAAAAAAAGAAAAAATAGTGTTTTAGATTTCATTCAATGTAGCCCAGTTGTTTGAGCATTTCATGAACCTTTTTGTGGCCCTCAGAAGCTTCAAATATTTTAAATTTTCTAAACCTGATATATACCTTTGTCCCTTTCCGCCATTCGAACTTAAAAAAATCTTCTTTAGGGACAAGTGATTTTACATTATTAGTGCCAACTTTTAAATCAACCTCATAGAAACTTCCTCTATAATATATTCCATTAATAATACAAGGCACAGTATCTTCTGTTGAATTATCCTTTACAATGATATCTTCTGGCCTAATAAGCAGCACTATGTTCTGAAAATTAATTTCCGTTTTCTCTTTAAATTGTATTTTTTCTTTTGTTCCTGTAATTACAATATGATTTTTCTTAATGTTTGCATTAATCACATTTACATTTCCCACAAAACTTGCAACAAATTTTGATTTAGGATGTTCATAAACATCAGTTGCATTGCCAATCTGTTCAACCTTTCCCCTATTTATTACAATAATTTTATCAGAAATTTCTATAGCTTCGTTCTGATCATGTGTAACAAAAACACTTGTTACATTAACCCTGTTATGCAAATCTCTTATCCATTGAGCCAGGTTTTTCCTTACTTTAGCATCCAAAGAACCAAAGGGTTCGTCAAGAAGAAGAACTTTTGGTTCTGTGGCAAGTGCCCTTGCAAGTGCTACTCTCTGACGCTGCCCTCCTGAAAGCTGTGAAGGATAATGTTTGTTGTAACCATTAAGTTTTACAAGATCAATTAATTCTTCTACCTTTTGTTTTATCTCTTTTTTGTCTTTTTTCTGAATCTCAAGGCCAAATGCAATATTCTTTTCAACTGTCATATGTTTGAAAAGTGCATAATGTTGAAAAACAAAACCCACATTTCTCTTTTGTGTTCTCAATGGAGTAACATCCTTTCCTGTCAAAAAAATCTGCCCCATGTCTGGGTTTTCCAGTCCTGCTATAATCCTTAACAATGTACTTTTCCCTGAACCACTTGGTCCTAAAAGCGCAGCAAGTTCACCCTCTTTAACATCAAAGCTAACATTATTAACTGCAATAAAATCACCGAATTTTTTAGTTATATTTTTAACCATAATGCCACTCATTTTAAATTCTCTTCTTTCTCTTCTGTGCATACTGAATTAAATTAAGAATAATAAATGATATTAATGCAAGGATAAGAGCTGCGGAAAAAGCACCTGCATAATTTAAATCAGTAAATTGATCATGTATTCGCAATGTAGCAGTTTGAGTTTTGTTTATAATACTTCCACTTACAACAAGAACAGCTCCGAATTCTCCAATGGAACGAGCAATTGTTAGAGTAACTCCATATGCTAATCCCCATCTTATAGATGGAAGTGTTACTTTCCAGAAAATCTGCCATTGGGAAGCTCCAAGAATCAATGCCGCCTCATCCTGCTCAATTCCAAATTCTCTTAAAACTGGTATTATCTCTTTTGCCACAAATGGAAGTGTCACGAAAAGTGTCGCAATTATCATTCCAGGTAGAGCATATATAATTTTTATATTCATTGAATAAAACCAGCTTCCTATCCATCCTCCTGGCCCAAACAGTATTACAAACATAAACCCCGCTACTATAGGAGAAACTGCAAAAGGCAGGTCAATTAAACTTTCTAAAAAAAGTTTCCCCTTAAAATTCTGCTTTGCAAAAACAATTGCCATAATAGTACCAA
This sequence comes from Candidatus Aminicenantota bacterium, assembly GCA_030620255.1. Lineage (GTDB taxonomy): Bacteria > Acidobacteriota > Aminicenantia > UBA2199 > UBA2199 > JAUWNT01. The sequence continues at coordinate 2,149 of JAUXFB010000064.1, forward strand.
AAATGGTATTTATAACAACTGCTACAAATGTTATTAATATTGTTAACCAGAATGCATGTGTAGATGCTGTAGAACTCAAAGATGAAGTAATAACAGATATTGCATTTTTAAAAGTCTCTCTTACAATTCCAATTAATGGGAATATTATCAACACAAAAAACCATAATAATACAAAAGAGATGAGAACCCATTTACCTGCTTGTTTTTGCTTGCGCACAACTTCTACACAATTAGTCTTATTTTCCATATTTATTGCTCCATCTTTGTATAAAGTTCAAAAAGATTAAAACAATAAAAGAACTTAATAAAAGTACAACCGCTGTTCCTAAACCACTCTGAATATTGGCACTTTCAATTTCTCCATAAATGTATACAGAAGCAACCTGAGTTTTCATAGGTATATTACCTGCAACAATTACAATTGACCCAAACTCCCCTAAAGCTCTACTGAACGATAGGGCTGCACCTGTTAAAATAGAAGGAAGAATTGTGGGAAGAACAATATGGAAAAAAACTTTAAATTTAGATGCACCAAGCGTTTGTGCGGCTTCTTCCATATCTCTTTCCATTTCTATCAATACAGGCTGAACTGAGCGTACAACAAATGGAAATGTAACAAAGATAAGAGCCAGAATTATACCAGGTTTATTATAAATGATTTCAATCCCATGTTTCCCAAAAAACTCACCTATTAGACTTCTTGGGCCACAAAGAACAACAAGCATCATTCCCGTAACAACTGTTGGAATTGCAAAAGGAATATCAATTAACGCATTAATTGTTTTTTTTAATGGAAAATCATATCTAACTAAAACCCATGCAGTTGCTGTTCCTGTTATTATATTGATTACGAGCATTATTAAAGCAATAATAAAGGTGAATTTTAACGAAAATAAAGCCTGAGGCAATGTTATTTGTTTCCATAAATTCGGGATTCCACCTTTGAAAGCCTCTGTGGTTATTGCTATAACAGGGAGTATTATCAATAATCCAATATAAAAAAGGGCTATGCCCCTGAGAGTTAAATTCCCTTTCACAAAACGTTTAAGGCTACTATTCATTTGCAAGTTCTAACATTATTTTTAACCAGATTCCTTGTTCCCCATATATATCTTTTGAAACTTTTTCCCATCCTCCAAGATATGCTATATTAAAGAGCTGTGTTGGTACTGGATATTTTTCCTTAAATTCTTTTAGAATTTCATTGTCAACAGGTCTGAAACCGTATTTTGCAAAACTTCTTTGTGCTTCTTTTGACTGAACAAAATCAACAAAAGCCTCTGCAAGTTCGCGATTACCGTGTTTATCTACATTTTTATCAATAACTGCAATTGGGTTTTCAATCAGAATAGTTGCATCTGGGATAATGAATGGGAATATTTTCCCCTGTTTTTGTCTTAATAAAGCTTCATTTTCATAAGTTAGCAATACATCTCCAATTCCATTTTCATATGTTGTAACTGAAGCACGCCCTGATTTATCCATAACTTTTACTCTCTTTTGAACTCTTTTCAAAAAATCCTTTGCTAAAGAGAGATCCTGTTTCCCTTTCTTTAGCTCACTGTTCTTAAGTGCTGAACCATATATAGCATTAACAATCCACATTGCGCCACCTGATGTTTTAGGGCTCGGGTATATCACTTCTACATTATCACGCGTAAGATCTTCCCAATTCTTTATATGTTTTGGATTGTCAGGTCTGTATACAATTATAACAATTGATCTTGTGACAAAACCATCATATTTTCGTTTCTTCCAGTTGTGTGTTATAAGACCTTTTTCTTTAAGCCTATTTACATCTTTCTCTAAAGACAAGGCAGCAATATCAGCTTCAAAACCTGATGCAATTGTCCTTGATTGTGCTCCTGAGGCCATATATGATTCCTCAAATTTAACTTCCTGGCCCGTTTTTTCTTTCCACATCTTTTTAAAAGCAGGTATGATCTCCTTCTGATAAGCCTCTTTTGGTACAGTATAAGCACCTAAAGTTAATGTTACTTTTCTTTCTTCCAAGCTTCTGCTACTTGTTTTGCACCCTTGAAAAACAAAAACAAGTGCAATTAAAAACAGGATACATTTCTTCATAATACCTCCAATACTACTACAATCATACTACAATTATAGCACTCTTTTGTAGATTTTTCAACAATTAAATTATTTTTTTTGAAATATGTAAAATACTTTTTTAGAAATATCCCAGATTTTGCAATCTTTTCTTAATAGCTTCCATCTCTTCTTTTGTTAATTCATCCTTATCTTCAGCTCCTGATGCGACCAGGTCTCTTAGTACATATACAACAAATTCATTTACACTGGAAAATCCACTCTCTTCTATAATTTTTTTCAATTTATCATATAAAGGTCTTGGGATTTTTAATGTTACCTTATCTTTTGACATAGTATTATTTTATTTTTATTTAAACAAAATGTCAATGAAGCAACAAATAAGATTTAGGTGTTAAAAAAATTTATACTAAAAATGAGACTTAAAAATTTAAAAAATTTCATAAAAAATCAATTAAATGATATAATAAAAAACTAACAATTTTTAAAAAAGGAGAATTAATGGAAACCCTTTTACAAAAACAAGCAATAGAAATTAGCAAAAATAAAACTTTTAGCTGGGATAAAATGGAACCACTTTATAGAAGCTTAATCTTAATTTTTGGAATAATTATTATATTAATCGCTATAAAAAATAATGTTTTCTTTAACTGGGAATTTCATAAAATGGGAAGAGTGGAAAGTTTGTTCTTTAGATATTTACTTTTTATAAGTGGATTAATTTTCATGGGTTCAATAATTTTCAGAACATTTTTATGGTTCAAATACCGCCCTTACAATATAGACAAAGTTAAATCATGGCCAAAGGCAGTTGTGGTAGTACCTGCTTACAATGAAGGAGAAACTGTTTATAAAACTATTTGCTCCATAACTAACAGTAATTACCCAAAAAACAAATTAAAAATCATTGCAATTGATGATGGGTCTACTGACAACACCTATTTCTTTTTGGATAAAGCAAAAAAAAGATTTCCACATATTGTACAAATAATTAAATTTAAAAAAAACAAAGGGAAAAGAAGAGCTCTGTATGAGGCTTATAAACAATCAAAATCTCCTTTCATGATAACAGTTGATTCAGATACTTATCTTAAATCCAATTCAATAAAAGAAATTTTAACACCACTTATTCTTAATAATAAAATAGGAGCAACTACAGGAAGAATTAGAATCTGGAACCATAACACAAATATATTCACAAAAATGCTTAATGCCAATTTTGCTATGGCTTTTGATTTCTCAAGAGCAGTTCAATCCACTTTTACCAGCGTGTTTTGCCTTTCAGGAGCATTTTCCGCTTATAGAGTCTCTATACTCAATAATGTTATTGAGGATTGGATAAATCAAAAATTTTTGAAAAAGCCATGTACTTATGGTGAAGATAGAAGCTTAACTAACCAGGTTTTACGCACTGGTTCCGGAACTTTTTACCAGAGAAGTGCTGTGTCTTTTACAATTGTCCCAGAAAGTCTCTTAAAAGTACTAAAAATGTTCACTCGCTGGACAAGAAGCAATATTAGAGAAAGCATAATTTTTTCAGGATTTATGTTCAACTCTAAAAGAAAAGGTAATAGGATTCTTCCTTTTGTTGATTTTTCTTCACTAATCTCTTTAATCATCTTTCATTTTTTTTGGTTTTATTATTTTATCTTATCAGGTTTTGTTGATGGGAATTTAATAATACGTATACTTGCCTACTCAGCTCTATTCGGCTTTTTTTATATGTTATATTACTTAAGAATAGAAGGGAAAAAAGACGTTCCTTATATACTCGTTTTTTCTATTTTCACAACAATTTTTTCAATATTGATATTTACAGTAGCAGGCTTCACCCTAACAACCAAAAAATGGTCAAACAGATAATAAAACCTCTATATTGTAAGAAACAAAGCTGCTATTATAACAAGAAATATAAAGTTCAAATTGTTTAGAAATTTTCATGCACCCCTAAATATAATATCTTCTCTCTGAAACCACTTAGAACAAAAATACAAACTTAAACCAGCAAGTATCAATAAAGATATATAAACTTCTGCAAGTAGACCCGCTTTAATGGTTCCAGAAATAATCTCTTTTGTTGCTAAAGACACATTTAAAACAGGAATTAAAGCTGTAACTGAATCTAACTTAACTCCCGGGAATAACCCTATAAAAACAGGGAATATAACAAGAAAATTAAAAGGAGTCATAATACTTTGGGCTTCCTTAAATGAGTGTGCAAAAATGGAAATAGATAGCAATAAAGCAGCAAAAAAAACACACAAAGGGATTAAAAGTGTAAAAACAAGCAAAATAGATTTGTAATCTACAATTCTAAGTAAAACAGTTAATATTTCCTCTGGGATCTCTTGAGATGTTTTTAAAGCGAGAAAAAGGCTGAACACTGATATAGCTGCAGTCAGTATTCCTGCAAGGAAAATAACACCAAATTTTCCATACACAATCTGCAGCCTTTTAGCAGGAGAAACTAATAATGTCTCAAGCGTGCTTCTTTCCTTCTCTCCTGCACCAAGATCAATTGCAGGATACATTGCACCTATAAAACAAAAAATAACAAAAATATATGGTAAAAACCCACCAATTTTTTCTCCAAATTTTTCCTTCATAGATGCAATATCATGTTCATTAATTTCTACTGCTTTTACAATGGACCTGTTTATTTTCAATTCTTTAAAGCGTATGAATATTAAATCATCTTCAAATTCCTTTAATAAATTTACTATTCTACTTTTCTGAATACTTACCTCTTCAGATGATTTATAATAAAGATTTACAACGCCAGATTCTCTTGCGTTGACCTTAGAATCAAAATCTTTGTTAAAAATAATTGCAAAATCTATATTTCCATTTCTAATCTTATTGGTTATCTCATGTTCTTTTACATTTTCTTTCAAATTTATTTTTTTATTATCTTTTAACAAACTTTTAAAAGACTCGGCATTTTTGT
>JAUXFB010000149.1 GCA_030620255.1 Candidatus Aminicenantota bacterium
CAAAGAAGAAAACAACTAAAAAGACCACTACAAGAAAAAAGGCAAGGGAAAAAGAGGTTGAAAGAAGGCAAGTTATGGTAGGAAGGCTGGTTGCACCAATTGAAATAGCTGAAGAAATAGAAGAAGAAGATTTGAGTAGTTTTGATTTTGGTATTGAAGGCGGAGTTGAAGGTGGAGTTGTTGGTGGAGTTGAAGGTGGAGTTGTTGGTGGAGTTCTTGGTGGTGTAGGAGATGGTTTTGATACTTCTAATGCTATACGTGTAACTACAGTTCAAAGACCAAGATTAATAAAGAGAGTGGAGCCTCAATATCCATCAATCGCATTAAAGGCAAGGATTAGGGGAAAGGTTATTGTTGAAGCTACAACAGATATTTATGGTCGTGTTAGAAATGCACATATTGTAACTGGGCATCCATTATTGAATAATGCTGCAATTTCAGCGGTAAAGCAGTGGATATATGAACCATATATTGTAAATGGTATACCAAAACCAGTTAGATTCACTGTGGTAGTAACTTTTACTTTAACAAAATAATATATTAAATTTTTAGGAGGTATGTTATGCAGTTTAGTTTTACAGAAATGTTTGAGTCAATGGGATTAATCGCAAAGACAGTTGTTTTTATTTTATTACTGTTTTCAGTTTATGCATTTGCATGTGGTATTGAGAGAATTATTGTTTTCTCAAAAGCAAAAAAGCAGTCAAGGATTTTATTAAAGTTTATAAGTAAATTATGGCAAGAAGGAAAAATTGAAGAGTCTATAAAATTATCATCTGACAAGAAATTTAAAAATAGCCATCTTGCTAAAGTTATCGTAGCTGGATTAAATGAACTCAAGTTTCAACAGGATAGTGACGCTCCCTATGTTGAACAGGTTGAGTCAGCAAAGAGAGCAATAGAAAGAGCAACAATCAAGGGTGTACAAGAATTTAGAAGAGGAATAAATGCTCTTGCTACAGTGGGATCAACTGCACCTTTTGTTGGGTTATTTGGAACGGTTTTTGGAATCATAAATGCATTCCAGAGTATGTCAGTGTCAGGCTCAGGAGGAATTGGAGCTGTTGCAGCAGGTATTTCTGAAGCATTGATTACAACAGGTTTAGGAATTGGCGTGGCAGTTATTGCAGTTTGGTTCTTCAACTCTCTTTTAAATAAAATTGATGTGTTTACCGGTGAAATGTCAAATGCATCTTCAGAGCTAATTGATCATTTTATAAAATTGAAAAATAGAGGAGCTTGATTATGGCAGGTGGTGGTTCAACATCTTCGAAAAATGTAAGTTCAGAACCCAATGTAGTACCACTTTGTGATATTTTGCTGGTGTTGCTCATTATTTTTATGGTTGTAACACCAATGATTCAGAAAGGAGCTAACGTAAAGCTGCCTGAAGCTAAGAATGCTATGTCACAACCAGAGCCGGGCCAATTACTTACTGTATATATTAGAAAGGATTTGAGTGAATCTATAGGCTATGTACTATATCTTGAAGATAAAAAACTTGAAGGTTTATCAGTCTTAACAGCTAGAATTGAGGATAAGTTGGAGGAGCTGGAGGATTCGAAGAAAAAAAAAGTACTCTTAAAGGCTGATGCTGAAATACCATACGGAAAAGTTGTAGATGTCATGAATGAGATAAAAAATGCTCAAATTGAATTATTGGGTCTAATAACTGAACAATATACATCTGGTACTTAGAAGAATCTAACAATAGATATTATAAAAGGGGAAGCTTTGCTTCCCCTTGTGTATAATTATTTAAAAAGATTTTTCTCATTAATATTATTTTGGAACTCTGATTTTTATTTGCAAAGGTAAAACTGAGATTTCATAGTCTGAAATCTCTTTCCCCCCATATTCACCATCAATAGTTAGAGGTATTGTTCTATCCAGAGATTTGATTTTTACATTTTTAAATTTATAAGAGCTGTAAAATTGGAATTTATGAATATTACCTGTGAATAAACGTTGAATATTTAAGGTCTCTTTTAAAATACTAAACTTTTTTATTATACATAGATCAAGGAAACCATCACGAGGAGAAGCAAAAGGGGCAATAATTGCTTTTCCACCATATTGCTTGAAATTAGCGAATGCAGCAATCATTATCACTTCTTTAAATTCTGTACCATCAGCATTAATACTCACATGGAAGTAGGGCATTTCAAAGTATCCTTTTAAAGCATAATAAATATATGGAGCTATTCCTCTTGATTTTGATTCAAGTTCGATTTTTTTTGAAATAAGACCATCAAGCCCTATGCCAGCTACATTAAAAAAATATTTGTCATTAATTTTCCCTACATCTATGTAAGTGTCTTTTCCATATATTAGAACATCTAAGTCTCTTCTCCAGGAAAGTGGAATATTTAAATTTCTTACCAAACCATTTCCAGAGCCGCCAGTAAGTATCCCGAGTGTTTTATCTGTGTTAACTAAAGCACTAGCAATTGAGTTTATTGTTCCATCTCCTCCAAAAGCTGTAAATATATCAAAAAGATCAATGGTATCTTTTGTTATTTCAAATCCATGAGAAGGAGAATTGGAATTTATAATTGATACTGTGCTAAAGTGTTCTCTAAGTTTTTTGAAAATAATTGATGTAGCAACATCCTTGGAATAGATGCCTGAACTTGGATTTAAAATAACAAGTATTCGTTCTTTCTTTTTCACATAAATATTATATCACAACCCTTAGATATCTGATATACTCAAAAATCAGGGATTTTTTCTTCAAATTAGTTAAATTTGACTAAAGGCAAATTTATTATTTTGATCCGAGCCATTGCTCTAGAGCCAGATCATATGTAAATATTTCATCTTTTTGGAAAAATAGATCTATTTCTTTTTTAGCTGTACTTGAGGAATCTGATGCATGTATTATATTAAATCCAGTATTAATGGCAAAATCTCCCCTTATTGTTCCAAGTTCAGCATTATTGGGGCTTGTTGCACCTACAAGTTTTCTTACAATATTTATGGCTTTTTCCCCTTTTAATACTCCAGCAACTATAGGGCCAGAAGTAATAAACTCAATTAAGCTTTTATAAAATGGTTTCTCAATATGTTCAAAATAATGTTCTTCAGCCAAATTTTTATCAATATGCATCATTTTTAATGCAATCAGCTTTAAACCCTTTTTTTCAAATCTAGAGATTATTTTGCCCAAAAGGCCTCTTTGAATTCCGTCAGGCTTAATCATTATAAAAGTTTCTTCAATACACATTATAGCTCCTTTTAGTGCATTATTTATAGATAATATATAAAATTAATAGTTTGTTATCTTTTTTTTATGAGTTCTTTTAGAAGTTTTGTTATAAACGAATGAAAAGATTTTAGTTTCATATCAAATTCATAAGAGAAGTTGCTATTGTTCAAACTATTGAAATGGTTAAGGAATTCATTCCAATCTTTATATAAGAGAAAATTCAAGTCATTTTCTATAAACAGGTTTAAATCGAAAAATATTTCTGAAGGAGTGATATTATTTTTTTTGGAAAAATAATCATTTATTTTAGTATGAAGTTTTGTTAATTTCTTTTTTAAATCAAGAGTTTTCTCTTTTCTTGAAATATAATTTTCAAAGATATTGGTGCCTGATATTTCTGGTTTAAATAATTTAGCTATTGTTTCAATTAAATCCTGAATTGTAATATCTGATATTATAATTATATTTTTTATTAAATTTCTCTTATTGACTTTATTGTTATTTTTGTCAAAGAAATACGGGAGTTCACCTTCAAAAATCTTTTTAAACTCCAATTTTGATTCATTAACAACCTCATCAATTACTTTTAATTTATCTTTATCTTGAATGCTATTTTTTAATGATTTTTTATAAAAGTTAAATATATTTTTTATATTCTCTCCTAAGGCCAGAATTAATGGAATTATTATGTTAATATCTCTACTTTTGTTTAGATTTAATTCAATAAAATTATTTATCTTTATTATTCTAAAGCTGAGAATAAAAAAAACACCTAATTGCTTTTTTGTTTTCTTATCCTCTATTGATAAAATAATATCTGATATATCTTTTTGAAATATTTTATCCATTCTGGGGATAAATTTCATATTTAAAAGCGAAATGATAATAGGGTTACTTGTCAATTCTTTATGGTATAGTTTTTTTAAAGAAGAAAATGTTTTTTGTGAAATAGTATCATTTTTTTGTAATTCGATTGATATATTTTTTAAGTTCTGCAAAAAAATCCTTAAACTATAGAACCATGATTCAGGTGAATGGAAATCTCTCATATATGGAAATGATTTTGTAGAAACATGTTCTAATATCTTCTCAATAATAAATTCTTCAAAGTTTAATAAGTATTCATCTTTTTTAAAGTCAAGAGTTTTTAATTGAATTGTTAATTTACCTATTATTTGAGTAAAAATATCTAAATAAAATTCGTAGTTTCTTAAATTGGGTAATTCAAGTTTGAATATTAAACGTTCTAGATGAGAAGATGAAAAAAATGCTTCAAGAGCTTCGAACCATAATTTTAATTCAAAAAGGTTTAGCATCATTTTTCTTTCTTCAATTTTGTTTATCCAGGACTGAAAAATTGAGTTCCATTTTTCTTCAGGAGAAGTTTCGGGGTGTTTTTCAGAAAAAAAGTCAGTGATATCTTTTATTTCTTTATCAGGCATAATTATATTTTACTCAAAAATATTTTTTTTTCAAGATATTATTGAATTTTATATTTAAAGAAATCTAATTAATCAAATCTCTACCTTGAATAAATTGGAAGAGAATTATATAATCTGAGTTCAAATGCGCCCGTAGCTCAATGGACAGAGCGGTAGACTTCGAATCTGCGCGTTGGGGGTTCGACTCCCTCCGGGCGTGTTTAAAAACATATAATACTATTTATTAAAGTGTGGATTATTGTTTGTCTTTTTTGTCAATAAAATAGCCTATAAAAAAACCAA
>JAUXFB010000191.1 GCA_030620255.1 Candidatus Aminicenantota bacterium
ATGTTCCATTCAGGAATGGGATATTTCTTTCAATAGCTGCTGCTTTTGCAGAATCAAGAGGTATATTTAATATTGTCACTGGATTCAATTTAATTGATACACCTGATTACCCTGACACAACTGAGGAGTTTACAGTCAAAATGGAAGATGCTATAAACCAGGGAACTTCAGCTTCAATTACAAAAAAGAGGTTTAAGATTCATACTCCTCTTATAAAAAAGAGTAAAAAAGAAATAATTGAATTTGGGTTACAGCTTGGAGTAGATTACTCTTATTCAATATCGTGTTATAGGGGGCATGAGATACCATGTTTTAAATGTCCTTCATGTGATATAAGGAGCAATGCATTTGAACAATTAAATATGGAGGACCCATTGATAACAAGATTGAAAAAGGAGGGGAAAATATGAGCTGGGAATTAATTGTTAAAGATAAATTTTCATGTGCACATTTTCTTAAGGGTTATAAGGGGAAATGTGAAAGGATGCATGGTCATACTTTTCAAATTGAAGTATTTTTTTCTGTAAATAAACTTGATAAATCTGGAATTTCTGTAGATTTTACTGAAATCAAAGATTATTTAAAGGGTATTTTACCTGACCACCAGGTTTTAAATGAAATTTTTGATTTTTCACCCTCTGCTGAAAATTTATCAAAATATTTTTATTTCAAAATAAAAGAGAAGTATCCTGTTTCAAAAGTGACCATCTGGGAATCAGATAACACAGGAGCAGCTTATTCTGAAGAGTACGCATAAATAGAGATGTTGATTACAGAAATCTTCTGGTCCATTCAGGGTGAGGGATTAAGAATAGGGATGCCGTCAATTTTTTTAAGGCTTTCAGGCTGTTCATTAAAATGTTCGAATTGTGATACAAAAAATTCATGGCAAAATGGGATATATAAAGATGTGTGTGAGATAATTTCAGAAATAGATGAATATGGTAAGAGATATCCTGAATCACAGGTTGTGATTACTGGGGGAGAACCGCTGGAACAAGATTTAATAGATGTTGTCAAAGATTTGAAAAGCAAGGACTATTTTATATCAATTGAGACAAATGGAGTAAATTTCCAGGATTTAGAAATTGATTGGTCGACAATATCACCAAAGGATGTAAACGATTACTACATTAATGAAAATTTATTTAAAAGAATCAGTGAAATTAAATTGATTGTTAATAAAAATTTGAATATTAATATTATAAAAAAAATAAGAAAAATAGGTAGTAATTTCCCAATTTTCCTGCAGCCTGATTTTTATGATAAAAACAAGTATAAAAATACATTTTCATTGTTTCAGAAATGTCAGGAAAATGGAATAAAAAATGTAAGATTAGGAATACAGGTTCATAAGATATTTAACATGAAATAAAATCGGATAAAAAAAAACTTTTATTTACCATTTATTCCATATATATAATTCTCCACCAGGTTTACGCAATCTAGGAGAAGGTGCTTCTTGAGGGTATCCCAGACTCATTAGTTCTACAATTTTTATATTTTTCGGAATATTTAGAACTTCTTTTGCCTTATCTTCATAAAAGGAACCAATCCAGCATGTTCCAAGCCCTTCCTTTACAGCCTGGAGAGTTATATGATCAAGAACTATTGATAAATCTATTAAGTATGATGGATGTCCACATCTCATTCTATATTCAGGATTTAATCCGCATGCTGCAAGTATGATTGGGGCTTCTTTTAAAAAGGGTTGGTGAGAAGATGCTGCGTTTATGAGTTTATTTTTTATTTCAATATTATCAACAATAATGATCTTCCAATCCTGATGGTTTCTTGCAGTTGGTGCAAGTCTCCCTGCTTCCATTATTCTTTCTAATTTTTCTTTTTCTACTGGTTTTGAGTAATATTTCCTTATAGACCTTCTTTTAATTATTTCTTCAATGACCATTTTAACCTCCTCAAAAAAGATAGCATAATATTGTTTGTTATTCAATTGGAAAGTTAATAAACATATATATTTATAATATTAAAATCAAGAATTGCTTTAGACATCATATATTATTCTATTTATTTTGTAATTATCTAAAAAGGTTGTATAATAGGAATTAAATAAAAATTTTTTTCAGAATTTTAATAAAATTTGAATAATATGGAAGAAAATATAACTATAAAGAGGGAAAAATGAAAATATTGGTGATAAATAGCGGTAGCTCATCAATTAAATTTCAGCTTATTGATATGGAAAATTTGGATGTTTTAGCAAAAGGCTTAGTTGAAAGAATAGGTATCTCAGGTTCTAAATTAAGTTATTATAAAAAAGGTAAGACTGATGTAATTGAACAGCCTATAAAAGATCATAAAGAAGGAATAAATCTTATAATTTCATATTTAATTGATCCATATGAAGGAGTTATTAAGGATAAAAGTGAAATATCTGCAGTTGGTCACAGGGTTGTTCATGCTGGTGAGAAATATAGTGGTACTGTTATACTTAATAAAGATGTTATAGATGCTTTAAAAGCATGTATACCTCTTGCTCCCTTACATAATCCTCCGAATATAATAGGAATAGAAGCATCTATGGATATACTTACAGGCATACCTATGGCTGGTACTTTTGATACTGCTTTTCATCATACAATTCCTGAAAAAGCATATATCTATCCTATTCCATATAAATACTATAGAAAGTACAGGATAAGACGATATGGCTTTCATGGGACATCTCATTTTTATGTGGCTAAAGAAGGAGCCAAAAAGTTGGGTAAAGATTTGGAAGAGCTAAAAATAATTACTTGTCATCTTGGAAATGGCTCTTCTATAACTGCTATAAAAAACGGGAAATCAATTGATACTTCAATGGGATTTACACCTTTAGAGGGGCTTGTCATGGGAACAAGGTGTGGAGATATTGATCCATCTATTCCAATGTTTTTACAAAAAAATGAAGAAATAGATTATAAGGAAATAGACAGGATTTTAAATAAGATGAGTGGTCTTCAGGGGATTTCTGAGGTTTCATCGGATATAAGAGATGTTGAAAAACGGGCTGAATCTGGAGATAATCAAGCCCAGTTGGCTATTGAGATTCTTGCTTATAGGATAAAAAAATATATTGGTTCTTATGTAGCTGCTATGAATGGAGTTGATTTGATAATATTTACTGCTGGGATAGGTGAAAATGATTGTTTGGTTAGAAAAATGGTACTTGAAGATATGGAATTTCTTGGTATACATTTTGATTCAATTGCAAATGACAAGGCTATAAGAAAGTATGGTGTAATTTCAACGTCTGACTCCAAGATAACAGTAATGGTTATTCCAACCAATGAAGAGTTAGAGATTGCAAAACAGACTTTAAAAGTTGTATTAAATGAAGAGAAGTAAGATTTTGGATTTTCCTCATATTAAGACAATATTTCCTAAAATAGGAAGTGACGAGGTTGGTAAGGGAGATTTTTTTGGCCCTATTATAGTCTGTTCTGTATACATAGAAAACCCGGATGAAATTTATGGGTTTAATATTCGAGATTCAAAAAAAGTCAGTGATTTAAGAATAAATAAAATAGCACCATTGTTAATGAAATCTTTAAAATATTCAGTTGTTAAAATTTTTCCTGAAAAATATAATGAACTTTATAAAAAGTTCAAAAACATAAATATTATTCTTGGATGGGCTCATTCGCAAGCAGTAAAAAATTTATTGGAGAAAGAAATAAAATCTAAGGTTATCTTAATAGATAAATTCGGTCCTGAGATCCGGGTCTTAAATCATTTTGAGGATCAAAAGTTAAAAGAAAGGTTTTACTTTTTTCATAATGCTGAACATGATTTAGCTGTTGCATCTGCTTCAATTATTGCAAGGTTTACTTTTCTAAATGAGATGAGAAAATTTTCTAATCTTGCTGGGTTTGAATTACCTTTTGGCGCAGGAAGTCATGTGGATCAGGTTGCAAAGAAATTGAAATCAAAGATTGGCAGAAAAGAATTAAACAAATTTGTTAAGATTCACTTTAAGAATTATTTAAAAATTTAATAATTTCCAAATATTTATAATCTTTGAGATATTTATACAACTCCTATCAAACTTTTGCTTAACCTAAATATTTGTATGAATCTTTAAATAATAA
>JAUXFB010000141.1 GCA_030620255.1 Candidatus Aminicenantota bacterium
AAATGGATATCACACTAAAATAATGAACCTGTCAGAGGGGAAATGTGCCAATTGTGGGGAATTAATCCCAGGAGTTTGGAAATAAAAACATATTTAATAAATTCAATATGTTTCTCATTTGTTTCTAAAATATTTTTTAATCAAAGGAGTTTGGGATGAAGAGAAATTTTTTATATATTGTAACAATAATTGTACTACTAATGACATATTGTAAAACAAAGAACTCTATAGCTACTTCCAGTTATCCAGTAAACAGGCCTCCGCTTAAGCAAACAGCTTATGTAAAGCTTCCATTGGGCTCAATTAAACCAACCGGTTGGCTTCGGGATCAACTGATTGCCCAAAGCCATGGACTCACCGGTCATTTGGATGAATTCTGGCCTGATTTAATCCATTCAGCATGGAAGGGTGGCAATGGCGAAGCATGGGAACGCGGTCCTTATTATTTGGATGGTTTAATACCTTTAGCTTTTTTGCTTGATGATGAACGTCTTATTTTAAAAGCAAAAAAATGGGTGCATTGGATTATCAGAAGTAGTAAAAAAAATGGTTGGTTTGGACCTGAAAAGAATTCTGACCGCTGGCCATTAGCCGTAGGATTAAAAGTTTTAATGCAATACTATGAAGCAACCAATGATGAACAAGCTTTAAATGTTATAAAAAAATATTTTAAATATTTAGCCAGGAACAAACCAGATTGGCCAGATAAAGCATGGCGTGGGGTGCGGGCCATGGAAAATGCAGTAACAGGTTACTGGTTGTACAGAATAACTGGTGATAAGGATATTCTCAAAGTCATCCAGAGTATCCAGCAGAATAGTTTCAATTGGGCAAAATATTATTATGACTTTCCATGGGATTCTCAGGCTATTGCGGATAATAAAATTCCCCATAACTGGAAAGCAGAAGGTTTAACAGCTCATGTAGTCAATAATGCAATGGCTGTAAAATATCCAGGTTTATGGTATCAACAATCTAAAGATGAGTATTTCAAAAAATCTGTGTATGAGGCCCTGCAAAAATATGACCTACACCATGGTCAGGTGGGAGGCCGATTCTCTGGTGATGAACATCTTTCCGGCAAGAATCCTGTTCAAGGTACGGAATTATGTTCGGTTGTAGAATATATGTTCTCTATTGAGCAGCTTTTGGAAATTTTAGGAGATACCAATTTTGCCGATCGTCTCGAAATTTTAGCTTATAATTCACTCTCCAGCACAATAACGCCTGATTATTGGTCACACCAATACGACCAACAAGCCAACCAGGTGTTGGTTACAAAAGCAAAGCGGCAATGGAGTACAAATGGTCCTGATTCCAATATATATGGTTTAATGCCCAACTATCCATGTTGCCTGGCTAATATGCATCAGGGCTGGCCAAAGTTTGTCCAAACAATGTGGATGGCAACACATGATAAAGGAGTTGTTGCTTTAGCTTATGGTCCATGTACAGTTAAAGTTAAAGTTGGTACACACAAAGAAGTAACTATCATTGAAGATACTAAATACCCTTTTAACGGAAAAATACACTTTACAATCAAAACAAGAAAAGCAACTTTTTTCCCGATTTATCTCAGAATTCCGGGTTGGGCTAAAAATGTGCAAATAACCATATCAGGTAAAACTGAATTGTGTACACCCGGTAAAATGCACAAGATTCAAAAACTATGGAATAACGGAGATATTATTGAATTAAACATCCCCTTTTATTTGAGATTAGAGCAACGGTTTAATCATGCTGTATCGATTCTGCGCGGGCCATTATATTATGCATTGAGAATTGGCAAAGATTATAAAAAAGTCAAAATTGACACTAAATACAGTAAAAGTATTGATTATATGGGATCTGTAGATTGGGAAATCAGGCCAACAACATCCTGGAACTATGGCTTAATATTGAATCCGGATAAACTTAATCAATCGATTAAAGTACACACACATAAAATAACACAATATCCGTTTGCAGATATTGGCGAACTGATTTACGATAGGAAGAAACAGGAATACCAAAAATGGCTTTACGAAGCACCGATTGTTCTTGATGTTAAGGGAAGAAAGATAGAAAAATGGACATTAAAGAACGATTCAGCAGATGTGCCACCTATAAGTCCGGTTAAATCCAAATCTGCTGTGGAAACTATACAATTGGTACCCTATGGCTGCACACGGTTAAGAATTAGCGAATTTCCTTTCATTCAATAATGGAGCAGATTTAGCATTGTAGAATCTGGGGTTTAGCAAGCTGCTTTGTTTCTAGCAACAGAGGGTTCAGAATATATGACAGGAGCAATTATTGATGTGAACGGCGCATCATATTTGCGCTCTTAAAATTACTATAGAATTCCTTTATTCAGACCAACACAAAAAAGGCTTTACCTTTTTTTTGATAATCATATCTTCATAATACTTGACTAAATGAGGAAAATGAGAGAAAATAACAGATAAAATTTTTTGGAGTTTAAAATGTCAGAAGAAAAAAAGGTTAAATGGAAAGACACACTGAATTTACCAAAAACAACATTTCCTATGAAAGCTCAATTGAACAAAAAAGAACCCGAAATATTAGAGAAATGGCAACATATAGATATTTATAAAAGTATTTTGGAAAAAAGAAAAAATGATCCTATTTATATTCTTCATGATGGCCCACCATATGCTAATGGGAACATTCATCTCGGTCATGCTCTTAATAAAATTTTAAAAGATTTTATAGTAAAAACAAAATCCATGGAAGGTTTTCAAGCTCCTTATGTGCCTGGATGGGATTGCCATGGGCTTCCAATAGAACTAAAAGTTGACCAGGAGTTGGGCTCGAGCAAAAAAGATATGAGTGTTTTGGACATAAGACATAAATGCAGAAATTATGCAGAAAAATACTTAAAAATACAAAAAAAGGGTTTTGAAAGACTTGGAATCTTTGGAGACTGGCAAAATCCCTATAAAACAATTGACCCTACTTATGAGTCATCTATCATTAAATACTTCAAATCCTTTGTGAAAAATAAGAGTGTGATTCGGAAAAAAAGGCCTGTGTTTTGGTGTAACTCATGTCAAACTGCTCTTGCTGAAGCAGAAGTTGAATATTCCAATCATTTTTCTTCATCTATTTATGTAAAATTTTTACTAAAAGACATACCTGATTTCCTGGAAAAGTACAAAAATAAGGAAATATTTGTGATCATATGGACAACAACACCATGGACAATCCCAGCAAACCTGGCTATAGCACTTCACCCTGATTATGATTACTCCATATTTGAAATGAATGGAGAATACTATATTTCTGCAACAAGATTAATTCCTATTCTAGCTGATATTCTAAAAACGGATTATAAAAAAATAATTGAATTTAAAGGATCCAAATTGAATGGATTAAATACTATTCACCCCCTTTATAATAGGAAATCTCTAATAATTAATACCAATTATGTTGAACTGGAGTCTGGAACAGGTTGTGTTCACACAGCACCTGGACATGGTGAAGATGACTATAAAGCAGGATTGGAATACAACCTTGATATCTACTCACCTGTAGATTCTAAGGGACATTTTGACAATACAACTGGAAAATATGAAGGGAAAGAGATTTTCAAAGCAAATTCAGAGATCATTCAGGATTTAAAAGATAATAACCGACTTATGTATGAAACTCAAATTGAACATTCATACCCACATTGCTGGCGCTGCAAAAAACCGGTAATATTCAGAGCAACTGAGCAATGGTTTATATCAATAGATACAGCAAACCTGAGAAAAAAGGCATTAAATGAGATAAAAAATGTGAAATGGTATCCAGCATGGGGAGAAGAAAGAATCTCAACAATGATTGAAAACAGACCCGATTGGTGTATCTCAAGACAACGTGACTGGGGAGTACCAATTCCTGTATTTTTCTGTAAAGATTGCGGAGAACCTATTTTAAGTATTGAAGCAATTGAAAAAGTTGAAAAAATATTTAATGATTTTGGTTCGGATTCATGGTATAAAAAAGAGATATCTGAATTTTTACCCGAAGGTATAACATGTAAAAAATGTGGATGTAAAAATTTCGAAAAAGGAAAGGATATATTAGATGTATGGTTCGAATCAGGGTCTTCTTTTGGAATCCTTGAAAAACTCCCTGGGCATAAATTCCCTGCTGATATGTACCTTGAAGGAGGCGATCAATATAGAGGATGGTTCCATTCATCTTTATTAGTAGCTATAACAACAAAAAATCAATCTCCATACAAAACAGTTATCACACATGGCTGGGCTCTTGATGAACAGGGTAAGGCAATGTCAAAATCTCTTGGAAATATTATAAAACCCCAGAGTATAATAGAAGAAAAAGGTGCAGAAATACTCAGATTATGGGTTGCAATGGTTAATTATAAAGAGGATATGAGGCTGGGTAAAGAGATACTTTCAAGAGTAATTGAAAGCTATAGAAAAATAAGAAACACCTGGAGATTTATGCTGGGGAATATATCTGATTTTAACCCGAAAAAAGATTCCATACATGATGAACAATTAAGAGAAATTGATATGTTTATACTTTTCAAGCTTCAGAAACTAAAGCAAAAAATATTTGAAGCATATGCTAATTATGAATACCATATAATTTATCACACAATTTCAAATTTTTTTACAATTGACTTAAGCTCCTTTTATCTACATATTATAAAAGATAACCTTTATTGTAATTCACCTAATTCCAAAGATAGATGCTCAGCACAAACTGTGATTTTTAAATTATTAAAAGAGACTATCTTACTCATGGCGCCAATACTTTCCTTTACAACAGAAGAGGTATGGGAAAATATGCCAGATTTTAAAGGAAAAGAAGACTCAGTTCATCTAAACCTATTCCCTAAAATTGAAAAAAAATACATAAATATGATAGATAGTGATAAGTGGGAAAAAATCATAAAGCTCAGAGATAAAATTCTAAAAGAAATAGAAAGTGCAAGAGATGCTAAAACCATAGGAGATTCACTTGAGGCAGAAATAA
>JAUXFB010000061.1 GCA_030620255.1 Candidatus Aminicenantota bacterium
AATTTGGATGGAAACTAATAAAATTTGTAAAATCTAATGGAATTATTATTGTAAAGAATAAAATGTTAATAGGGGTTGGTGCAGGTCAGATGAGTAGAGTTGATTCAGTTGAAATTGCAATTAAAAAAACACAATTTCCATTAGAAGGTTCTACACTCTTATCTGATGCATTTTTCCCATTTGCAGATTCAATAGAAATCGCTGCGAAACATAAAATATCTGTTGTTGTTGAGCCGGGTGGCTCAATTCGTGATAAAGAAGTCATAAAAGAAGCAGAAAATAATAAAATATCTCTATTATTTACAGGAATAAGACATTTTAAACATTAACTGCATATTTCTCACATAAAAAAATATAAAAACTATTTCTTTTTAAGATCTTTCCTCTTTTCATTAAAGTACATAGGAGTTAAGTTTTGGCCATCATCCATTTTTACTTCACCATGAAAATAAGCTCCCTCTTCAATTGCAATACGTTTGCATATAACCTGACCATTAAAATTTGCAGTTGCTCTCAGTTCAATCATATTTTTAGCAAATATATCTCCTTCCAATTTCCCTTCAATCACTACATTGTTAGCCTCTACTTTGCCCTTTAATTTTGCATTCTTGCCTAAAAATAACAGTGTATCCAATTTCACATTCCCCTGTAACTCACCTTCAATATAAACTTCATTACTCCCGCTAATATTACCCTTTATTTTGGTTCCAGCCTTGATAATTGTCTTCAAATCATCCTCACTTTTCTCATCTGTAATCCTTTTATCATACATACTTCCTCCAAACATTTAATATTTAAATGGATAAATTTTTATTTAACACAAATCTATTCTATATAAAATATATTTATATTTCAACAAAAAAAATCCTTTGCATTATAAACTTAAAAATTTCCCTCTTTACCAGAAATTTAGTCATGCCTGAGAGCTTCTATTGGATCAAGCTTTGATGCCTGGATTGCAGGATATATTCCAAATATTAATCCAATAATCGCACACACTCCAACAGAAAGAAGAATAGCGCTAAATGACCATCCTGCTGCCCATCCTGCAAAAGCTGATATGGTAAATGATAGAAAAAAACCAAACACAATACCCAACACTCCTCCTACTGCAGAAACAGCTATAGTTTCCATTATAAATTGCCTTTTTATATCTTTTTGCCTTGCACCAACTGCCCGTCTTAATCCAATTTCTCTTGTTCTTTCCAGAACAGTTGCAAGCATTATGTTCATTATTCCTATTCCTCCTACAAGAAGGGATATTCCTGCAATACATGCCATTACAATCGTAAATATTCTCTGCGTATCTTTGTGCTGTTTCATTAAAGCTTCAGGCACAATAAGTTCAAAATCATCCGTATCTTTATGACGTCTTTTTAAAAGATGATTCAAAGTAACAGCTGCAATATTACTTGAAAAACCTTTTTTTAATCTGATTCTGAATTCATCTATCTCATTTTCAATAGGTTTAAATCTAAACAACTTAATACCTGTTTGAATTGGTATATATATATTGTTTTGTTCACCTTTTAATGTAACTCCTTCGAATTCGCTCTTGCTTAATACCTTATCTTTTAATATCCCAACTATAGTAAACCACAGATGATTTATTTTAATGTCATTCCCTATTGGATTTTCTTGAGGGAAAAGAACCTGTGCTACCCTGCTTCCTATCACACATACTCTTGAAT
The DNA here is from genome assembly GCA_030620255.1 of Candidatus Aminicenantota bacterium. Taxonomy (GTDB): domain Bacteria; phylum Acidobacteriota; class Aminicenantia; order UBA2199; family UBA2199; genus JAUWNT01. The sequence continues at coordinate 1,692 of JAUXFB010000061.1, forward strand.
ATAGAAGACCATCTACAGGTAGAATAAATCTTCCATTTTTTAATTTCAGGTTTGCCATTTTTAAATGTGAAGGAGTAACACCAATAACATTTGCCTCGCTATTTCCTACATGAGAAAAAATTGAATAAGTATTTATTTTTTTTAGTGCACTATATGAAGAAAGAAACGGAAGAGTTTCTTTTGAAGAATCAAGATCTCTAAGAGAAAGCCCCCTTGATTTTTCTCTTATCTCTTTCAATTTATTGTCATCAAAAGTTCTTGCTTTTACAATAATATTTCTTAAGCCCATAGAATCAATTAATTCCAGAGCCTCCTGTTCTGCACCTTTTCCAATATTCAGCATTGCAATAACTGCTCCAACTCCAAAAATCATTCCCAATAATGTCAGAATTGTTCTTAACTTGTGATGAAGAAGAGATTCAATTGCCTGAAAAAATTCTACTTTTAATTTCATTATTTATCTTCCTGATCAGGATTCCCAAGCGAAATCTGCTCGTCAACGCTTAGGCCATCATCTATTATTGTCCTTGAAAGACTCCTAATCCCAGTTTTTATGTTTCTTGGTTCAAAACCTTTCTTGTTCTTTACAAAAACATATGAATTTTTGTTATTATAGAATATTGCCTGATTTGGAACTGCTATTACATCTGTATATCTATGGACAAATATCAATGCCTTAACCTGGTTTCCAGGTTTCATGATTTCTGAATCTGTTTTATCTAAACTGACTCTGGTTTCAAAATATTTAAAAGCACTGTCTTTTTCAATTGCTTTTGCAATTGCGTCAACTCCTTTAACCTTTCCCATAAAGGTTTTCTGTGGATGAGAATCAAGAACTATTGAACATACAAGATTGCTTTTTAATCCTGACGCTTCAGATTCAAGAATAAATATTTTAGCTTCCATTATGCTGAGGTCTGGCAATTTTCCAAGTTTCATGCCAGTCCATACTCTTGACCCGACTCTTGGTTTTTCTCCTCTCCAATTTTTTTGATATACAAAAAGTCCATTATGAGGTGCTTTTACTTCCAAAGCATCAAGTGTGTCTTTATACTGCTGCAGTTTTACTAAAATAGTCTTTTTCTTCAACCTCAATAACTGTAACTCAGCCTCTGCTTTTTTTTTGAATTTTAAGGTTTTATCTTTTAAATGAGTCATTTTTGTATTAAGGAATTTCAGGTTTACTTCAGCATCAATTATTTCATTCTTTGAAAAAACACTCTCATCTTTAGCTCCGTAGTTTTTTGCTATCTTATTTTCAATAGCAATAATTTTCAGTTCCCCCTCAAGATTACTCTTCTCCTTTTTGAGTTCTATTTCCTGTTTTTTTAGTTCCAGATCAAGTTTAGCTAAGTTATAGTTCTCAGTTTTAATTCTTTCTCTATAATTGGTTCCATCAAAGCGGATAAGAACATCACCTTTTTTAACTATTGAATTCTCAGAAGCAAGCCATACAATAATCTGACTCCCCCTCGCTTTTGTAGGAACCTTGATTTGAGTTGCCTTTACTGCATTCAATTCACCAAAGCCATTAATAGTGATCTCAAATATTCCCTTTTTAATAGTTAGTACAGCAACTTTTTTTTTATCTGCAGATTGACACCCAAAATTGATAAGCAATATAATGAGAACTGAAAAAAAAGAAATATAATTCTTCATTCAGAACCTACATTATTATCTGATAGAATAATCAATTTATCATTCTGCTTAACACCACCAAGAATTTCAACCTTTCCTGAAGATCTCATCCCGATTTTTATTTGTACAAGTTTTTTCTTGCCCAGAAGAGCTCTTTTCATAACATACAGGCCATTATCATTATAAATAATGGCTGATTCAGGTATTTGAAGTACATTATCTTTTGAAGAGATTATTATATCTACTGAGGCAGCCATACCAGGTCTCATAATTTCTGCATCAGGATTGTTTATGGATATGATAGTATCGAATACAATGGCTGGTTTTTCATTCGATTTGGTCCTGAATATTCGTCCCAATGATTTAACTTTTCCTTTAAACAGAATATCAGGGTTTGAGTCCAGTCTTATCTCAACATCCAATCCCTTTTTGATCTTTCCAGCTTGAGATTCCGGGATTACTGCAGCTACAAGCATATGTTTTAAATCCGGAAGTTCCATTATTGTTTCTCCCTTCCAGATAGTTTCTCCTACAGAACGCTTATTTCCCCTCCAATCCGTTGAATAAACAACAATCCCATTTTTAGGGGCTTTTACTTTCATTTTTATTATAGATTCTTTAAGTGTTTTAACCTCTTTTCCCAGTTTTCCTACTAAAATCTCCTTTGAATGGATTTTAGCTCTCATTCCTCTGATTTGGTTTTTAATCCTGCCTTTACTTAAATTATACTCCAGATTTACAAGTTCAAGATCCATTCTTGCCTTTTTTACTTCATTCATTGCTGTAAATTGCTCAGGCTGATTCGCTTTTCTCTTAGCCTTATTTCTCCTGACTTCGATTTCTGCAAGTTGAAATTTTAATGATCCCAATGTTTCTTCTTCCAAAATCCTGATTTTTTCCAATTCCTTTTTTTCAGTTTCAAGTTTTGATTCCCTTAGCATGAGTTTTTCTATGATCTCCTTTGTATCAAATTTAGCAATAATATCTCCAGCCTTAACAGGTTTCCCTTCAGGAGCAAGATATGTTAGTGTATATCTCCAGATTCTCCTTGCAGAAGGGCAAAATATGTATAATGACTTCTCAGATTTTAACTCACCCATTGCATGTACAGTAATAAGAAAAGGAGCTTGAATTACCTTAACTGTTCTCTCAGCCTTAGAGTTAGAGCATGAAAGATTAATTATCATTATAATAAAAGATATTATTATAAAGAAAATCCTTGTATTATCTTTTTTTCTCATTTTTTTCTATACTGTTTATCTTCTGAAGAACCAATCCATTAGATATCTTTTTAGAATTTTTTACTATACAATAAAACTTATTAAATTTAATTGGGTCTATCTTCATCGGATCTTTATTTATAGGCTTGATCCAGAATTCATTTTTATTAATAAATATCATATTTAAAGGAACCTTGAGTACATTCTTAAGCTCAAAAGTCTTTATTTCACATTTTACACTCATTCCTGGCTTCATTACTTTCAAGTCAAGAGAATCAAGACTAATAATTACCATAAAATAATGAGACTTCCCCCACTGTTTTTTCTCTCCTGCACTTTTTGAAATATCAATAATTTTCCCATAAAGATGTTTGTCAGGATATGCATCAAGATATATATCTACTCTCTGTCCTGACTTTAGCAATTCTACAACTCCCTCATTTGCCCATGCTTTTATCTCTAAAGAATTTATATCAGGAATTGATGCAACAGTTGCTGAGGTAAAAATTTCATCTCCAATCTGGATTTTCCTATCCTCCCATGGATGCTTTGCATAAATTAGTGCACCTGCTGTTTTTGAGTAAATTGTAAGTCCTTTTAACATTTTTTTGTAATTCTCCAGCTCTTCTCTTTTCTGCTTAATCTCAATATTCTTCTTTTCTAATTCAGTTTTCATTGATTTAGTTTTAGCAATTTTCTCTACTTTTGCATCTTTTAGCTCCTGTTCCCTCTTTTTCAATTCCATTTGCCCCTTGTCATATTCATAAAGACTTAGTATGCCTTTAGGCACAGATGCATCTATTTCTGCTTTCTTATATTCAATTTCAGCTTTTTTTACTTTAAAATTCAATTCTAATTTTTGATGTTTGTTATCAAATTTTTTTTGATCCAGTTCCTCCTCTAAAACCTCTAAAGCCATCTCAATATTTTCAATTTCATTAACTAAATTTGAGGTGTCAAACCTTACAACTGGATCTCCTGGCTTAATTTCTGTTCCTTCTTCTGGCATCCATTTAATCTGAATCCGCCATGTATTATTTCTGGGAACAATAAAATACTCTGCTTTTTTTGCATGAATACTTCCTGTTAACATGACTTCCTGGATAAAATCTCCCTTTATTACATAATCTTTTGAGAAAAGAGAAGAATAAAAAAATATAATAGATAAAACCATACAGATAATTGATTTAAATGTCATTTGTTATCTTTCCATCCCTCATATGTATTGCATAATCTGCATATTTTGCAATACTCCCTTCATGAGTAACCATAATAATAGTTTGACCTTTTTTATGTAGTTTCTGCAAAAGTTTCATTATCTCTTCTGAGGTTACAGAATCAAGGTTGCCAGTAGGCTCATCAGCTAAAATAATTGATGGGTTATTTATCAAAGCACGGGCTATTGCTACTCTCTGGCTTTGTCCACCTGATAGCTCAGAAGGTTTATGATAAATCCTGTCTTTTAACCCCACCATTTCAAGTGATTCAATAGCTTTTTTAATATTATTATAATTATTAGATGAATATAAAAGTGGTAAAGCAACATTTTTTATAGCATTTAATCTTGGGAGAAGATTGAAATTTTGAAAAATAAACCCAAGGTTTGAGTTTCTAATTTTTGCCATTTCATCATCATCTAAACTGTTGACCTCTTTCTCATTAAGAATGTATGTGCCTGATGAAGGTGTATCAAGGCAGCCAATAATATTCATTAAAGTTGATTTCCCGGAACCTGAAGGTCCCATTACAGCGACAAAATCATTCTTCTTAATATTCAAACTTACATCATCAAGTGCCTTTATAAGGTTTTCACCCATCTGATAATACTTTTTAATATTCTTTAATTGAATCATTTTCTGTCAATATTTATTATTGATTTAAGTTTACTTTGGGACCATAAATCAAAAAAAATATGACAAAATAATATCATAATTATTGTTAATAATCAATTTGGCATTGCTCATTTTATAAAATAAAAAAAAAGTTAGTACTTTTCTCTTATGAAAAAGAAATTATTGTCAAAATCTGATATAATTATAATTCTTAATCATATAATAGATTAAAATATGACGAAACTAAAAAATAAAAAAATCAAAAATATTTGTATGCTCAGCACACATGGCTATTTTGATCCTGTTCCTGAATTGGGTAAAACAGATACTGGAGGCCAGGTGCTTTATGTACTCCAATTAGCTCAAGCTATCACTCGATTTGGTATTAATGTAGACATCTATACACGTTGGTTTGATTCTGCAAAACCACAAATAGAGCCTATTCCAGATTGTTCAAAAGCAAGGCTAATCCGAATCCCTGCTGGAAAATGGAAATTTATTCCAAAAGAATCCATCTATGGGATATTAGATGAACTTGCAGAAAATATGATCAAATTTATAAAGGAACAGAAATTAGAGTATGACCTTTTTCATGGTCACTATGTAGATGCAGGTATTGTTACTCTGAATGTAGCTAAGGCATTATCCAAACCAAGTTTCTTTACTGCTCACTCTCTTGGAGCATGGAAAAAACAAAGAGTAATCGGTAACCCTAAAGAAATGGACAAAATTTTCAATTTCACTCACAGAATTGCACAAGAGTTGAGAATATTTCAATCAATAAACGGTCAAACCATTACAAGTAAAGAAGAAGAAGAGAAAATGA
>JAUXFB010000013.1 GCA_030620255.1 Candidatus Aminicenantota bacterium
AATAAATTTTTAAAAAAAAATAAAGGGCTTAATAATTTTGAAAAGCTTTCTAAAGATGGCACTTTTTCTCCTTTATGGAGTACTGAACCACCGATTTCACCTGTTGCTTGGTCAACATTCTCAACTGGTGTAAATCCAGGAAGACATAACATTTTTGATTTTTTAACTACTGATAGAAGAACTTATATGCCCAAATTGGCTACTTCTGATATACTTCCTCCAAAGAGGGTTATAAGATTGGGTAAGCTTGCTATCCCTGTTTCGAAACCTAAAATTGAATGGATGAGGAAGAGCAGAAGCTTTTGGAAAATTGTTAGCAGTAAGGGGATTTTTTCAACTGTATTAAGGGTCCCATTTACTTTCCCTGCTGAAAAGTTTTATGGCTGTATGCTTTCCGGGCTTGGCACTCCGGATTTAAGAGGTTCCCAGGGAAGTTTTACTTTTTATTCAGATGGGGATAAAGAAGACTTTGATATTTCTGAAGGGGTTTTTGAGAAGCTGGAGAAGATTTCCGAGAATGAATATAAAGCTATTATAAAAGGTCCTGTAAATCCTTTTTTAAGTGATAATCCTGTTCTACAAACTGAATTTAAATTAACCATAAATAGAGAGAATAAATCTGCTGTTGTTAAACTTGGTAAAGAGAAAATTGATCTTAAACAAGGAGATCTTTCTAAATGGACGAGAGTAGAATTTAAGGTTGGATTTATTAAGATATCTGGTATTGCTCAATGGGTACTTGAAAGTATGGACCCAGTCAAGTTGTATCTTTCTCCCTTAAATATTGACCCTGCCAGTCCTTCCATGCCTGTTTCTCACCCAAAAATATTTTCTGTATATCTCACGAAAATGTTAGGACCATTTGCAACTCTGGGCATGGCTGAGGACACATGGGCATTAAATGAAAGAATTTTGTCTGAAGAAGCTTTTGTTCAACAAGTATATAATAACCAGATTGAAAGAGAGAAAGTTTTTTTTGATTCATTCAAGAAATTTAAAAATGGCCTTATAGTTCAGGTATTTGAATCAACAGATAGAATACAACATATGTTTTGGAGATATTTTAAAGACTCAGGTTCTCCAGCGGATAAGCCTTCAAAAAAAGAGATTGTTACAAATTCTGTTTATAATATCTATAAGGCAATGGATGACTTTTTAGGAAAATTGTTTAAAGTTATGAAAAAGGATGATTTACTAATAGTTGTTTCTGATCATGGCTTTGGCCCATTTAATAGGGAATTTCATCTTAATTCATGGCTTCATAAAGAGGGGTTTCTTATTTTAAAGGATGGGAAGATAGAAAGTGGCAAGTGGTATGCGGATGTTGATTGGTCTAAATCAAAAGCTTATGGGCAGGGGTTGAATGGAATATTTTTAAATATGAAAGAAAGAGAAAAATATGGTATTGTGAATAATGGAAAGGAAGCTGAATCAATAAAAAATGAAATTAAAGAGAAATTAAAGAAAATAGTTGATCCTAAGACAAATAAACTTGTATTTAAAGCGGTTTATAAACGTGAGGAGATTTATAAAGGTGCATATACTCAAAACGCACCCGATATTGTTGTAGGATATAATGTTGGTTGCCGTGTATCCTGGGAATCAGCAGTAAACTATGTTGGTAATGAATTATTCTCTGATAATATAAGAATGTGGAGTGGTGACCATGCTTTTACAAGAGATCAGATACCGGGAATTTTATTTTGTAACAGGAAGATAAATAATTTGAACCCATCGCTTCTTGATATATCTCCAACTGTTCTCTCTGTTTTTGGAATTAAAAAAAATCCCTTTATAGAGGGTAAAGATTTAGAGGTTAGTTAAAGTGAAAAGAAGAGAATTTATTAAAAATACAGGTGTTTTGCTTGCAGCATCTCCATTTATGAATTTTGTTTCAAATTTCTCATCACAAAAAAGGATGATTGTTCTTGGTATGGATGGTATGGATCCTTTAATAGTTTATAATTTGATGAAAAAAGGAGAATTGCCAAATTTAAGGAAACTTGCTGAAATGGGATCTTTTACAAAGCTCAGGACTACGATTCCTCCGCAGAGTCCGGTTGCATGGAGTAGCTTTATAACAGGAGCTGATCCTGGAGTTTATGGTATTTATGATTTTATTCATAGAGATCCGTCAAATTATTTCCCAATTTTCTCACAAAGTGAGACAATTCCCTCTGAATGGATGGTAAAAATCGGGAAATACAAAATACCATTAAAGTCAGGGAAGGTTGTTTTAAAGAGAGAAGGTACAGCTTTCTGGGATTATCTTGAAAAGAGAGACATTGAAGCTACAATTTTTAAAGTTCCAGGTAATTATCCACCATCGAAAAGTGGACAAAGGACTATTTCAGGTATGGGAACACCAGATATTACAGGTGGGTATGGAATGTATACTTTATATACTACAGATGAAGAAGAAGCACAAAAGGATATTTCTCCAAGTCATCTATATTATGCTTATATAAATGAACATGATGTGATGGAAGATGGCATCATTGAAGGACCAGCAAATGACTTGATAAAAGAGAGTGAGAGTATAAGTGTTCCTTTTAAAGTATATTTGGATTACAAACATAAGACAGCAAGAATAGATATCCAGGGTAAGGAGATATTAATATCTGAGAAAGAGTACTCGGATTGGGTAGAAATTGAATTTCCTTTAATAAAGAATATAAAGAGTATCTATGGTATGGTAAAATTTTACCTTCTTGAACTTGGGAAAAGGTTCAGATTATATATATCTCCTGTTCATGTTAGCCCTGCTCATCCTGCAATGACTATAAGTACTCCTTCGTATTATAGTAAGGAATTGGCAGAAAAAAATGGTTTGTTTCATACAATAAGTTTGCCAGCTGACACAAAAGCCTTAAGCCAGCAGACATTTTCAATGGAAAATTTTCTTCATCAGAATGAGTCTGTTTTTAATGAGAGTGAAAAAATCTTTGATTATGAATTCCAGAGGTTTTTAAATAAAAAGAAAGGATTTTTATTTTTCTATTTTTCGGAACTTGATCAGGGTCAGCATATGATGTGGGCTTTGAATGATAAGCAGCATCCTTATTTTCATGCTAAAGAAAGTAAGAAATTTTGGAATGAACGAGATGAACTTTATAGAAAACATGATAGGATCCTTGGTAAAGTGCTCAAGAAATTGCCAAAGGATGTACCTATTATTGTTATGTCAGACCATGGATTTGCACCCTTTAGACGAAAAGTTAATATTAATACATGGCTTTATAAAGAGGGGTATTTGAAATTGAGTGTTGATAATATATCCGATGATATCTCTATTCTTGAATATGCTGATTGGAATAGAACTAAGAGTTATGCAATTGGTTTAAATGGTCTTTATATTAATTTAAAGGGGAGAGAGAGAGAAGGTGTTGTTACAAAAACGGAAAAAAGGAAGTTACTTGAAGAAATTAAATCAAAACTTGAAATGTTAAGAGACCCGTTAAATGGAAAGAAAGTTATAAGTAATGCATATATATCAGAGGATCATTTTTCTAAAGATTTCCTTGGTAGAGCTCCAGATATAATTATTGGATATAATAGGGGGTATAGAACTGATGATTCTTCTGCTATTGGAAATTTAATGTCAGATTCGATAAAGGACAATTTGAACTGGTGGTCAGGGGACCATTGTGTTGATCCTGTGGTAGTACCGGCTACTTTTATTTCAAATTTTAAAATAAATAAAAAGTTTCCTGCTATAAAGGATATTACCCCAACAATTCTAAAACATTTTGGGATTAACCCCCCTCCATCTATAACAGGGAAATCATTAATTTAGGAGGAAGAAATGGCAAAGAAAGTAAAATTGAGTAAAGAGAGTTTACAAAAGGCTGAAGAAATTATTACTTTTCATGGTTATTCATCTCTTGATGAATTAATTGAGGATTTAATAAATAAAGAGTATGAAAAAATTAAGTCTGATGATAATAAAGAAGAACTTGCTGAAAAGTTAACAGGTCTTGGTTATATCTCTTAAATGATCCAAAAAATTAATTGTTTTATAACAAAAACATTTAGTGTTGTTTTATTTCCTTTCAAATTTATAAATGATTTCTGGGGGATACTATTTTTAAGCATTTTATCATCATTTGTTGTATTAATAATTTATAAGTATGTTTCCTCCCCAAAAAGAATTAAAGAAGTAAAAAACAAGATTAAATCTAATATACTTGCAATAAGGATATATAGGGATTTCTGGAAAGTTATTTTAAGTTCTTTTTTTAAGAGCCTGTTTTATACATTGAAATATTTTATTTTGAATTTTGGTCCTGTTCTAATAATAATTTTGATCTTAGGTCCTGTTTTTATGCAAATGGAAATAAGATATGGAATGAGGCCCTTAAAAATTGGTGAGAGCTTTGTTGTAAAAGCAAGATTTAGCTCAGACATTAATGATTTGAATATTGAACTTTTAAAGAATAAAGATTTTAAAACCTTAATGAATCCTGTTTTTATTAGAGCCAAAAAAGAAGTGAACTGGAAATTGAAAACGATTAACAAAGGGTTTACTGAGGTTGAAATAAAAGTAAATAGTAAAATATATAAAAAGAGATTGATTGTTGGTGATTCAAAAGGAGCTCTTTCAAGAAAAAAAATGGCTAAATCATCAATTGATCATTTCATATATCCAGTGGAACCTCTTTTATCTCAAAAAGGTAGTCTGGAATATATCTATGTTAAATACCCTTCCAAACTTATATCCTTTCTTGGATTAAAGATTCATTGGATAATATACTATTTGATTTTTGTTACAATGATAGTACTTGCTTTAAGAAAAAAATTTGGAGTTGAGTTCTAATTAAAAATATGGTAGTAAAACACATTATTTGTTTTTTTGATATAATACAAATCCATGAACTATTTCTTGCATTATTTTTTACACGATCGAAAATTTTGGGTAGTTCGGATTGTATTTCCAGCTACTGTGGGATTGGCAGTTATGGATTTTTTAACTTATATTTTCAATCCCCCGGGTATATCTAACTTTTGGATTTGCAGAATTATCGCGATTTTGGCAATACTATCTGTGATTGCTTATGGAGTGTATCTCTATATTACTCCTAAAAAAGAAAAAAGAGTCACAGAGGACCAAGCTATTTTTGAAGAGAAAAGAGAAAAAGAGTTCAGAAAAATTATTGAAGAAAACCCGGGATTCCAGAGCTTTTGTTATACATGTGTACATTTCAACCAGAAAATCAGGGCATGTTCATTGAACATAAAAAATCCAAAAGCCAGGAATATGAAGCTTAGCGAAAAATATACATATTGCCTTTATTGGGAGACTTTGGGTTCAAAAATAATTTAATTCATCAAGAGTAAAATTCTGACCCTCGAAATATATGAAATATATAAATTAATTGAAAAAATAGTAAATCTTATTTATAATTATAAAGAAGGTTTAAAATGTTTTTTACTAGATTGTTTAATAGAAAAAAATGGGACAAATTTAGAAAAGATCTTACACAGGGAATTATTGGGAATATGCTGTCTATTCCTTCCGGGTCATTTCTAATGGGATCTAATAATGGTGAGCTGGATGAAAGGCCTGTTCATAATGTTTTAATTGATAGCTTTTATATGGGTGAATATGAGATTACTCAGAAAGAATGGTATGAAGTTATGGAAACAAAACCATGGGAAAACTTAAAATATGCAAAAGCAGGTGATAATTATCCAGTTGTTAATGTAAGTTGGTATGATGTAAAAGATTTCATTGAAAGGCTTAGTGACTTAACAAGGAAAATTTTCAGGTTACCTACAGAAGCAGAATGGGAATATGCATGTAGGGCTGGTTCATCTTCAAAATTCTTCCATGGTTCATTCAAATATGGTCTTTCAAATTATGCATGGTATTATGATAATGCTTTTAAAAAAGATGAAATGTATGGGCATGAAAAAGGTAAAAAAATCCCCAACAAATGGGGGCTTTATGATATGTTAGGAAATGTATATGAATGGTGTTCTGATTGGTACGTAAATGATTATTACAATAAGTCACCTATAAATAATCCAAAAGGACCACGTTATGGTTCACATAAGGTAATTCGTGGGGGCGATTGGTCAAGGACCGATTATTTTCTCAGAGTTTCTTCAAGAAGGTATTATTCTCCCCATAACAAGGATTCCTTTATTGGTTTTCGGATTGTGATGGATATTGAGTCAAATGATGAAAATTAATTTTTTTATTTGTTTATAAAATAAAAAGATGAAGAGGTGAATTGTGTATGAAACTTCTCATTTGGAACTATTTTCAACAATATTATATATCTTATTAATATTCCTTTCCGTTATTATTTCAGTAATGGGGAGTATGATTATAATTACTTATTTAACAAGAAGGACAATCTATGTAAAAGAAGAAATCGTAAAAAACAGAAATATTGGGATTGCCCTTGTGTTAAGTTCTTTTATTTGGACTATAGGGAGAATGTGTATTGAAACCATAAGGCCGATTATGAATGTTTGGTATAATACATATGCTTCCGGGTTTAGCTTAAAATCAGTTTTAATATTTGTGTTGGGAATTTTAGGTTCTCTCCTAATTGCTTTAATTATTGGCGCAATAATTGTTTTTCTTTCTATGAGAATTTTAATGGTAATAAACAAAGATATTAATGAATGGGAGGAAATTAAAAGAGGGAATACAGCTGTTGCTTTAATCATAAGTATTACAGTAGTTGTTGTAGGTATGTTTTTCGAATCGATTGTTAGTAATTTAGTTATTAATTTATTTAATTTTTGAATTTAAAAATGCAAAAAAGAAGATTTCCTGTTCTGGATATTTTTATTATTTTTATTATTTGTGTTCTTATTATGTATTTTTTAGATGGAAAGAAGAGTGATATTTTAGCTTTTTATTCGGATTTTCCAATTCATGACATTTCTGAAATTAATAAAATGAAAAGTCGTGCAAATAAAATAGATTTAAAAGATACAATTAAAGAAAAGAAAAAAAGGGATAAAAAGATTTTAAGAAAGTTTAAATGGGTGGACCCTGGAAGAGTAAAAAGAGAAACTTTTTTTTTTATTTTAGAGAAAGCAATAAAAGAGGAGTTTAAAAGCTTTGGAATAAATCCTATGATCTCACACCCTCTTTATCGTAAAAACAAGGGGTTTAAAGTAATTGGAAGAAGAGATTTTTTTATAAATAAAAAGATTGTTGAAAAGACATATATTATTATTGATTATAGACAGGTTTATGAGAGAAACTTAAAATATTTTTTTGATTTAACAGAAGCCTTATGTGTTTCTGCTGATATGTTGAAGGGAACAGACCCTATGCCAAAGTTTCTCGCTTTTGTTCAAAATATTAGATTTAAAAAACCTCCTGATTATTATAAAGGGAAATTTATTAACAATTTTTTTACACCTCTTTTATGTATTTATGAACAATATGGAGATTGTGATTCGAAATCTATATTGTTGGCTGAATTCCTTGGGTCTGTCCAGGATTCCAAAGAGAAAACAGCTATAGTTTTAGTAAGGGGGAACGGCCTCTCTCATGCACTTTTGGCAGTTAACCGAAAACCCCTTCCTGGCATGACATCTCTGTTTGATTATAAAAAAGGATATTTTATTATTATTGAAACTAGTTCACCTGGATGGGCTCCTGGTTTTATAAGTAAACGTATTGTAGATACTATAAAATCCGGTTTTTTTAGAATGATTGAATTAAATTAATTAATAATTAAATCTCTTATTCCTTTATTACTTTTATTCTTCCAGCAATGGATATTGTGATCTTATACTTGTGATTCTCATTTTCTACATAAATAGAGCACAATGGTGAAACAAAACCTGTTGGAAAAAATACTGGGTTTGAATTTATTGATAGGGAGACTTTTTCTCCAGGACTAAAATTCAAAAACTCTTTCCATTTTTTATCTTTTTTTTCCATGAGAAGGAATTTGTTGTTTGTAATTGTTACTTTTATGTGTTTGTTTTTTTCAATTGCCTTATATCTAGCAGTATTAAGTGCAGAAACAATAGTTCTTACTCCATTATTTATGCTTGCTCTACTTTGAAATGACTGAAAATCTCTAAATCCGAAACCTAAGACAATAGATAATATTGTTGTGTAAATTAACAATTCAAATACAGTTAAACCTCTATTATTCATAATAGATCTCCTCTATTGAATCAATCAAAAATTCTTTTAAATATTTGAAATCTTTTGTTCTAAAATAGTTTCCTGAATCAAATTTTGAATTTGATTGTTCTATTTCTATATAGCCTTTATTTTCAAGATCTTTTGCAAATAAGCTTCCTGAGAGTTTTAGGTCTTGATTTCTGTTTGTGAATTTTCCATTTACAATTATTGAAGCTTGAATCTTTGTTTCATCTTGTGCATCTACAATTATATTTGACTTAGAATTTGCAGGGTTAAAAAGAGAATTAAAGCTACTTATTAATGTAAGATTTGTAAGTTTAATTTTTTTTGAATCAAAATTTTTTGTTTCTAATGATGTTCTTATTTTAATTGTACCTGAAGAAAAGAGCTTTATATTTGAATCTTCAACAAATGCAGTTTTGTCTTCTTGCTCTACTGACAATATATTACCATTTATAATTATTTTTTCTTTAAAAACTGATTGGTTGTCAATTGTGTTATCCCAGCATATAAAATATGTGTCATTTGGAATATATCTCATTTCATAACTATTTCCTCCTTTTATTATTCGAATTATCTGTATATTATCTTGAATAGAGAAAATCACTCTTTCAACATCTCCTTGAATAAATATTGATTCAACAATATCATCTTCTGATAAAATGTATATACCATCTTTAATGGGTTCATCTGAAATCTCAAAACCAAATTTCTCTCTTATATTTCTCCAACTTAAGACATTTCCACTGATCTTCATAGAGTTTAGTAAAAATCCAGAAACATTAAATTCAGTTTCTATATTATTTACTATGAGATTTTCACCATTCTTGCTTATAATGTTGTTTTTTTGCATAAACGCATCTTTTGGAATATCTATTTCTTTATTTATGAAAAAAGGCATTAATATTAGAGGGATTTCCCCTGAGAGTAATTTTATGATTGCGTTTGAACTTAAGCAATAGTTGTTTTTTTCTGATGATGCAACAAGATTATTAGTTACTCTTATTTTTTCATAATACTCTTTGGGAATTGAAATGTAATTAAATGAATTTTTAATTAATATATTATTGTATTTTGAATCTGGGAAATTAGTATTATTAAAATAATCTATCTCAGGATTTTGAAAGTTTTGTAAGTTCTCTTGAAATATTTTTTCTCTGAAATTGTGAAGATATTGAATTAAATTCTGATAAATATTATCTATTACTAATATTTTTTTTGTTCTTGCCCCTATAATTTTATTATGGATTATAGAATGGGTTAAAAGGTTTAGTCCAATAAAAGAGATTAAAATGATAAATAAAATAGAAATTATAATATTACCTTTTTTTTTCATCTTTATACAGTATTCATTAAAAATATATACCCTCTGATTTGCTCTTTATTATTTATTTCAATTCTATACAGTACTGAATTTGAGTCTGGGAAAAGTTTAATATAGAAGTCAGTTACATTTTCTATTAGAGGTTGGAAGTACCCCTTATCTGTTTTCCTTTTCAATACATTTTGTTTTGAATAGAGTTTGTAATTAATTTGTTTTAAAGCAATTATTATTGAGTTTTTTAAATAATCATTTTGTAAGTTTTTTAATAAAATTATTTTTCCATTTTCTAATTTTTTAATCTCATTAAATTCAAAAACATCATTATCTATATTGTATACCAACACTGTTTTCCCTTTTCTAAAGTATTCATTTTTATTAATATCTAGTATCTTTTCACCTTTAAAGTAATCAGTTTGAAAAATTTCATTCGCAATCCCATAGATAACTTTGAAACTCTCTTCTGAATGTTCAAACAAAGGGAAATTAAAGTATTTAGAGGCTTCTTGCAGCCTCATTCCACATTTTGTTAGATCTGTTTTTATTGTATCAACAGTGTGAAATACTGATTCTAATACATCTTGTTTTGAAGTGATTTTCTTTGACATCATAGAGGTCTCTGAAACATTTGTAATTACAATTGATAAAATAGTTAAACTTAAAGCTAAAGCAATAATTAGTTCTAAAACGCTAAATCCATTATTCATTTTTTATCTCCTTTATAAATTTTGATTTATAAATAAAATTTTGCTTTGTTAAATTTTTATAAGAAATTTTAATTTTGATTTTTTTTAAAGATGTTGTTATGCTCTTTACTATCCAATTAATTTTGAATTTATTTTCATATTTTAGGTGATCGCCTTTTTTAAGTTCATTTGAATCAAATGGCCTTGAACATAAATAGTATTTATAATATTCATATTTTTGGATTATTTCAAACCTGATTAAGGAGTTTCTGTTTGTATAAATTGAAAATATTAAAGTTTTACATATAAATATAAGAGCTATAAATACAAGTAATAGAGAAAATAGGGTCTCAATTAAAGTAAAACCTCTTTCTGTTTTTTTCGGAACTCTTGTTATTAAGATGTTTTGTTTTTTCATTTTCTTCCCAAAAAAAGGTAATCAAAATTTGTGCCAAATTTTAAATAACTTAGAAAGCCTTTATATCGGAGTGTCTTCAGGGATCTATTTATTTTTAAGCTAAAAACTGTTTACTTTTAAAATAATTTAAGTAAATAAATGTTTACTTAATTTAGGAAAGAATTTTGTTCCCGATTGTTGAAGACCATTATCGGATAAAGGTTTTAGTTTTAATATTTCCTTTTTTAAATTCTGGCATAAAAAATGAATTCACTTATGCAGGAGGTAAAAATGACAGTTTTAAAAAAAGTTTTATCTATTTTTGTTATTTTAAGTTTCTTTTTGTTGTTAAGCTCAAATTCATTCGCAGCTCAAACAACATCTTCAAAAGCAAGTTTGATTAATATTAACACAGCAGGAGTCAATCAGCTTGTAAAATTACCCAGAATTGGAGAAAAGGTTGCACAGAGAATCATTGATTTCAGAAAGAAGAATGGGAAATTTAAAAGAATTCAAGACCTTATGAAAGTAAAGGGTATTGGTGAGAAGACATTCAATAGGTTAAAAAACTTAATTACAGTCTAAATTTATGGGGTCAGGTCTCAACATTAGACATTGAGACCTGACCCATAATGACAGGAGGAAAAATGGACGAAAAGTTTAAAGAGTTAAATTTGCTTTTGCTTTACCTTTCAGGATGGGAAGAGGATTCCAAAAAAGATCCTGGAGAAAAGATTTATATGAGCTGGAAAGGATATCC
>JAUXFB010000233.1 GCA_030620255.1 Candidatus Aminicenantota bacterium
TATAAAATATATTATTATTTATTAAAATATACTTTTTTAATTCAGTACATTCTGGAAGATATTCATACAAGATAGATCTATCCGTGGTATTCATCTTTATTGGTTTAGGTGTTTTCACATCAGAATAATTTTTTAGAAGGGAATATATTTTTCTGCTTTTTTCAAACTCTGTTACCAATAATTGTTTTGGATGGGTCGGAATATATTTTTTTAAGAAATATTTATTTGAACCCTCTTTTATTACAAAAGTTTGACTTATTCGTTGTTGATTTTTTTTGATTATTATTACCATTATTTAAATAGATTCTGTTTATCTTACCACCTTTCTTAGTTAGAGAACTTATTTTAGCGGCTCCCACCACGTTTTATTATCTTTATACCATTCTATGGTTTTAGTTAATCCTTCATCAAATGAACATTCCTGTTTCCACCCCAAAGATATAATTTTTGATAAGTCAATACTGTATCTCTTATCATTAAATAACCTATCATGAACAAACTCTATATAACTCTCATCTTTACCCATTTTTCTCAATATTTTTTTAGTTAAATCCAAATTAGATATTTCGTCCTGAGTTCCTATATTATAGGTTTCTCCAATAACTCCTTTGTGGAATACGATATCCAATGCTCTGCAAAGGTCCTCAGTATGAATATATGTTCTTATCGGAGAACCATCCCCGTGGAGAGGGATTTTTTTGTTTTCCAAAAGATTTGTTACAAATCTGGGAATTATCTTTTCAGGATATTGAAACGGACCAAATACATTATTCCCTCTAGTCATTATTACAGGTATTTTATAAGTCTGGTAATAAGACCGGACAATCATTTCTGCTGCCGCTTTTGATGCAGAATAAGGATTATTAGGTTCTAATTTATCTGTTTCTTTGAATGAACCTTCAAGTATATCCCCATACACTTCATCTGTGCTAACGTGGATAATTTTTTTGATATTATTCTTTCTTGCTGCTTCAAGCAATACATGAGTGCCATAGGCGTTTGATTTAGTGAATATCAGTGAGTTTCCATAGGAATTATCCACATGGCTTTCAGCAGCAAAATGAATTATTGCATCAATATCTTTTAAGATATAACAGAGAAATTCAAAATTACATACATCCCCCCGGATAAATTTATAATTTGGGTAATTTTCAATATCTTTTAAATTTTCTAAATTACCCGCATAGGTTAATTTGTCATAATTTATAATTTCATATTTCGGGTAATTTTTTACAAGATATCTCACAAAGTTGCTCCCTATAAATCCTGCCCCGCCGGTTATTAAAATTTTCATAATTCTGTTTTATTAAGATATTCTCTTATAAGAGTCAGACCTTCTTTCAAATCTGTTTTTGGACTCCAACCTGTAATTTTTTTTATTTTTGCAATATCTGCTACGAAACTATAATCCTTTGACTTTACTTTTTTATATACTATTTTTGTGTTGGGATTTACTTCTTTCATAATCATATTTGCAATATCTTTAAATCTGCGCTTTTTTCCAAGCCCGATATTGAATGTTTCACCATAACATTTTTTATTGCGCAAAGTTTCCAGAATCCCCTGCACCGCATCTTTTATATAAAGAGGGTCTTTATATTGTTCCCCCTTTCCAAAAATAGTTATATTGTTCCCCTTAAATGCTCTGAAAATTAAATAATTAAAAATACTTGTTGAATTCCGGAAGTTGGTATGAGGACCATAAACATTACTCAGTCTAAAGCAGAGAGTATGAATATTAAATTTTTTAGCAAAATACAGATAATATTTTTCACCTATGAATTTGTGCAATCCATATATAGTGTCTGGATTCAAGTGGGCAGTTTCTTTTACGGGAATATTTTTTTGAGGACCATATTCAAGTCTGCTCCCAACATGCACAACCACCAGATTCTTTTTCATTTTGCATAATTCAAGGAATTTTAGATGGAAAATGCAATTAAACTTCAGGCTCTTGTATATTTCCTCTCCGCGGTAACCAATTAAGTTGATTATAATATCATTGGATTTTATTATTTTTTCAAGAGATTTAAAATCTTCTGTAATGTCTGTGGAAATTATTTTATTCACTTTTTTAATGAGATATTCATTGGTTTTATATTTTTCTGTATCTTTTTCTATGTTACAGTCTACCAAAGTTATATCTGATTTAAGGTTGTGCAATTCTTTTATTATATTCTGACCTATGAACCCAGCTCCACCAATAACAGCAATCTTTTTTTTGTTATAGAAAGATTTCATTTTAAATATTCCTGACAAATTCTTTCCCATGTATAATATTTGTGAATTATTGATATTATCTTTAATTTTTCTTGTTTTATATTCAAACTACTGAAATAATTTAAAAACTCTATTGCTGAGATTTTAGGCTCATTAAAATCCACTATTAGACCGCTATTTACCTTTTTTTGCATATCTTTGAAAATACTAATTGGAGATAAAACAGGTATCAGTCCAGCACCCAGAGATTCACTTAAAGTTAGCGGGAAACCCTCATAATAACTGGATAAAATGAAAAAATCAAATTGATTATATGTTTTTAACAATTCCATATGAGGTATTTTACCTAAGAAATGACAATCAGTGATTTTGTTTTTTTCACAAAACTTAATTAATTTATTTTTAAGAACCCCTTCTCCTATAATTGTTAAGGTGAACCTATCATCTTTCTTTTTAATTTCATGATAAGTTGATAGCAGGCTGAACAAATTTTTCTGGTGCTCTAACCGCCCTACAAAGAGAAATTTATATTTTTTGCTATTAATTACCGGATTTTTGTTTTTATCTACCCTTAAATTTATCCTTTTTACATCAACTCCATTAGGTATTACTTTATCCACTTTAATGTTATAAACTTTTAATTCTTCAATAGTTTTGTTGCTGGTAACTATAAAATTAAAGTTTTTTAAAAATATTTTATAACTAAGAAATTCAAGTGTAATCATTAAGATATAATAAGGGAGCAAGAGTCTGTTTTTATAACAAAACTCTTTGTATACAAAATAATATAATGTGTGGGTTACACAGGTAATATTGTCTACATTAATTTTTTTGAATAAAAAAGGGTTATGTAGATAGATAATATCATATTTATTAGTTAATTTCTTTAAAAGTTGGCTTACTTTATACCAGAAATATATTATACCTAGTCCCGCAAATTTTTCAATAAGTTTTTGACTGCCAATTTTGTAATCCGGTCCGGTTGGAGAACATATCTTTACATTATTCCCTTTTTTTGTAAAACCTTTTTTTAAATTATAAACAACATTAGCAATTCCAGAGCCCTGTGGATAATATTCATGGGCACAAATTAGAATATTCATAAATAACTTTCTAAATTAATTTAACCATTTTTTAGCCCAAAGTTCAAAAACTAAATATTTCTATAAATCACAAATTTTTTCATGTTCCCAAAAATAAGGAGTAACTAAATCTATTTTATATCCCTGTTCTGGTAATCTTTTATATAATTCATAAATTGCTCTTTCTACCCATTACAGGATAAAAAGTTGGACAAATTGCCAAAATATTTATTTTTTTCTTCATTTTATCCCAA
>JAUXFB010000004.1 GCA_030620255.1 Candidatus Aminicenantota bacterium
AAATTCTAAAGATCGGGTATAGCGCATTTGGTTCTCATATTGGAATTGAATTTGCCTTAAACTTATTTAAAGATAAAAAAAAGAAACATGAACTTGAACTGCTACAAATAAGACCAATGATAGCAGGAAAAGGGAAGATTGATGTTTGTTTGGATGACATTTCTCAAAATGATATAATCTGTAAATCTGAGCATTCAATGGGAAATGGAACTTTCTCTAACATATACGATCTAATATATGTTGATCCTCATATATTTGATGCATCAAAAAGCCGTAAAATTGCTAATGAAGTGGGTCAAATGAATCAAAAGTTTATTGATAAAAATTTAAAATATATTTTAATTGGTTTTGGAAGATGGGGAACTGCTGATCCATGGCTTGGTATTCCTGTTAAATGGTATCAAATTTCAAAGGCAAAAATGATAATTGAATCCAATCTAAAGGATTTTAATATAGAACCTTCTCAGGGAAGTCATTTCTTTCATAACATGATATCTTTACAAATTGGATATTTTCATATAGGGACACACACACAAGAAGAATTTATTTTATGGGAATGGATAAAAAAACAAAAAATATATACACAAACTAAATATGTAAAACATATAAAATTTCCAAAACCATTTACAATAAAAATAAATGGCCAGAACTCAAAGGGATTAATATTAAAACCAGATACAGGATAAAGAATTTCGATATTCGAATTTAATCTTTTTTTTATGTCAACACTCAAAATTAATGCTAAAATGAAAGACCTGATCCCTTACTAGGTACAACGACTATTTTTTTCTTTTACGTCGGTTCCTTTTTTTTATGTTTTTCATTGCTTTTGTAAGTACCTTTTTGTTTAACCCATCAGTTATTTTTAATAAATCTATGTTGTGGGGTTTTGGGAGTGGTGGATAACAAAAAGTAAAGATTGTATTGTTTGATGTGTTGGAAATAGAGAAATCACCAGAACTTATTATATCCATTCCGACAAGAACATCAAATTGACTTCCAAGATCTCCATCGGTGACCATTAAGTCTTTGAAAGCAATTGTATTCGGTAATCTTATATCAACAATAAACGTGTTTTTTTCAACTGTACCTGCAGCTGTACGAACATCAGTTTTCCCTGTTGGCACAAGACTTAATTTAGATATAACATTATTTGATATAACGCTATTGGTTGCTCCGGTATCCCAAACAGCTTTGAATGTCTTCCATTCCTTTTTTTCCCCAGTCAGGGCATAGGGAAAAGCTATTCCAATTTCTGAATATAGCACATTTGTTTTCGATTGATAGCTTATTCTGAAGGCAAGATAAGACGGCATTCTATGTTGATTCAATTAAATACTACTCTGGAATGAAAATGCTGAATTAAATCTTCTTCATTTTTTAAAACCTTCTGAATTAAGAAAGTTCCCAGCTCAAATTTTTTAGCTGATTCGCTCAATGCTTCCGATTGAGTCTTGTATGAACCTACAACTTTTTCATCTTTAATCACTATATAAAGATTTTTATATTTCTTTAATAATTCTTTTCTATTTTTTTTGAAAAATTCAAATTCCTTTTCTAACATCATTCAATTCCCTCTTATATATAATATAAGTCCATCAACACCATAGTAAAATCGTTTTTCAATCATATTGAAATATTAGAGGATTGATTATCGATTGTCAAGCAATTGATGGAAGAATTAATAAATTTAATGATATATACCATTAAACAAGCTTTGCTTCATGCACTTATGCTGATCATTTGCAGGAATATAAGGATCCCAAGTAGGATGCTCATCATCTCCGCTTCCGCAATCATTCCATGGAGAATTTGTGTAACATTCATCTCTTAACTTATTTTTAGAATAACAAGGATCATCAGTACCGCAAGGAGTGGGTCTTACTCCTCCTGCTGCAAGGTTGCCATTATACCTGCAAACACATTTGCTTTTAGTACCACAGGAACGAGAAGAGCCTGCACAATTGCCTAAAGTATTAGCAATCGCAAAGTCACTTGTAGAACTATCTCCCCATCTGAAAACAAGACGAGTGTTTCTTCCTCTCTTAATATCATCAGGGTCAATAGCAAAATTAAGAAGAACATCTTTTGTGAACACAGGAAAAATATCTGCTATCATAACAGCATCTGAAAGAGCAACATTATCAGGATTAATAATCCAGTCATTACTAGAGTCAGATAAATCAGAAGTATCAAGCCAAATAGTCTTATGATCAAAACCAGCTACTGTTTCTATCTTATAATTAAAAACAACACTAGCAATATGAGCATCAGGACTAATACAAGAAGTGTCCATAATAGCATATCCTCTCTGAACATGAGGATAATCACATTGCAAAAGCCCGCTTAACTTATTAGTTATTTTAGCTCCAAGATAATCAGTTGAGCTACGAGTTCCTCTACCCTTGAGAAGGTTTGATTGTCCATAAGCAACAAGTTTTCCAACACCACCAGGAACAGGAGAAAAAGTATAAGTCACTGCCTGACCTAAAGGGACAAAACCACAACCTGCTTCACAATCAGGATCATCATCAATACCACAATAAGGAAAACAACACATATCATCACTGCCACAATTAAAACCAGAAACACTGCAGCTTCCTCCAACGCAAGTACTAGTATAACAAGGGCTTGAAGGACAATCATCATTACTTAAACAAGTAATGCAAAAATCAGATGAAGAACAATCAGGATCAGTGCAATCAGTCAAACCATCACAGTCCTCGTCATGTCCTCCTGCGCATATCTCGCCAGCACCAGGATTAACATACTTATTATCATCATCACAATCTAACTCAGGATGCGTACAATCAGCATTAGCAGGGCTTCCATAACCATCACCATCACCATCACAACACTTCCTGCAATAACTATCACTGCACTGAGTTAATCCCTGATTAAGACAGCAAGCTTCACCGTCTGCAGGGACGCTTTCATCTTCTTTTGCGCACTCTGTTTCTTCTAAAACACACTTATCTGTTTGGTTATCCCATACTTCTTTAGGATTGTTGTCGCAACAATGATGGTCTGTGCAGTAAAGCCCTGAACAGCAGTCACCATCAATGGTGCAATCACCTTTTTCTGAAACTCACCCAACACTACAAATATGTCCTATGCATGAAAGAGGAGGGCAACAGCAAGGACCATCAACATCACAATAACTTCCTTCACTAACACCGCCTCCACTATCACATACCTCAATACAATTAACTGGAGTCCCTACTGCAGTCACAAGAACTGTTGATGACAAAAAAAATAAGAAAATACTGACAATGCTTATTAATAAGAAATGATTATTATGTTTTTTCATATAAGACTCCACCTCACACTATAAAAAACACTATTGATTATTGTTTAATATAAAGTTTTCGAAAAAGAAAAGAATAAATAAAATAATGAGCTAATAATAATTAAAATTAATTAAAGAAAAAAAGCATAAATAATTTCTTTTATTCTTTTATAAAACAATAAGCTAACAAGTCCCTGCCAACAGGATTCAAACTGCCATCAGGATCAGTAATTAAAAAATGTGTTGGGCGTCCTTGAAGATTATCTGTTCTTGTCAATATCTCAAACACTTCCGCATTCATAATCCTCATCTGACCACTATAACTAGTTACTCTTTTGTTGTTTACTCCTGCCCATGTAGCAGTATGTTCTCCTAGCCATCCATTACAGTATCCGAATCCTGCTCCAAAGTTCCCATTATCAACTCTTCTTAAACTTCCATAATTTCCCCATGGAAAGGTCAAAGCATCATTCATGCCACCAACCACAGCATCAATCACTCCCCTATTACCAGTATAACCATTTTTGTCCTCATAATGATAAGTAGGATGATGACCAAACTCTAAAGTTCCGCCTCCTTTGTCTATCCATTCGTCTATTGCACTATAAGGAGCATTGTTGCTTGTGTTAAGCAAGTAAACATAGTAAGTTTGGCTTTGGTTTGGAAAATTAAAGTTTGCTTCTCCGTCTCTTTCAGAAGTTATAAGCTTATCTTTATTCCTTACAATAATGTGCATAGGATCAACATCAGCTGCTTGTACACTGCTGACAGGGATTGCTAAAGGATCTCCTTTATTACCAATATAAGTAGTAGTTGTTATTAATCCTTGAGTGTGATTGTAGAACTCAACATGAAGATTTACCTGAGCAATAGGAGTTGGTCCTGCTTTACTGCATCCAATTCCTGCTCCGAATATTGTTGCTAGTCCTGCTGTTGCTGCTACTGCTCCTCGTCCTAAATTATTAGGAATATGAGATGTTATGTCAACTACTTTTTTTAATCCTTTAACTTTATTTGCTTTGTAACGTTTACCATCTAATACAATTAGTTTTCCTTGTTTTCCAAAAAACGTTTTTTCTGGGGTTATCTTATTTTTAGTTTGTGAAGATTCTTTCTCAGCGAAATTTAGTTGGTAGCTTCCATCACTTCCTGGCATTATGATTGAGCCACGAGGAACGTTCTTTGCTATCAAAAGTTTATTTTCTGGCATCTTAATAATATCATCTAATTTAAAATCTTCTTTAGAAGCATTCGGAACATACAGGTTTGACTCAGGAATTGTTGTTATGTTTTGGTTCATCTTATCTTTTCACCCTCTTTTTTTTAGTATTATCATCATGTTTTTATTACTTATGGTTCTTCTTATTTATAAACCTTTCGGTTTTGTTGCTACTGTTGAGTGAATATGAAGTCTTTTTAGTTTTAGATTCACACCATAAGAAAATAGCTTTTCCTCCATAAATCAATAATAGGAAAAAACAACAGGGTTGTCAATAAAAAAAGAAAAGAAATTGAGCAGGCAAGGATAAAAAGATCAGGTAATTTATTTACAAATATTGCAAGAATCATCCTAAGCAGCAATCATCATTAATATTGCAAACACCATTTTTGCAATACACACTGAACTGCAAATATGTCCTATGCAGGAAAGTGGAGGGCAGCAGCAAGGACCATCAACATCACAATAACTTCCTTCACTAACACCTGCTCCGCTTTCACATATATCTTTACAAATATGTTCTGGACCAGCAGCACTCACAAGAAATGTTGATGACAAAAAAAAAGATAAGAAAATACTGACAATACTTATTAATAAGAAATGATTATTATGTTTTTTCATATAAGACTCCACCTCACACTATAAAAAACATTATTGATTATTGTTTAATATAAAGTTTTCGAAAAAAAAGAATAATAAATAGGATAATAAGATAAAAAAAATTAATTAAAGAAAAAGAAAGAAAAAAGAGAAGCATAAAACAAAAAGATGTTTATTATTTTCTATGATGTTTTTTATGATGAAACCTTCCAGAACCATTATAATCATCAGGCATCCTATTAACTCCAAATGGTTTCACATATGAATTTTCTTTCATTGCATTTTTATATTCCTGCTCTGCTACTGTTGTAAAGACCATGATGTTCTTTGATGCAGCAGGGTCAGGATTATTATTGCTGAGCTGAAAACCAGGAGGAGCAAAGTTCACTAAGTACATTGCTTTGCCTGCATTAACATGCCAAGCTCCTGAACTATAATAATTAAAATTGTTGTCGCCACCGTCCTGCCTCAATCCTGAAGCAGCTTGGCAAAGTTCTATTAATATAAGATCTTCTGTTACATCTGGGTGTGTTCCCAAACCACTTTTGATTATTACATTGTCATCATTTAAAGTTTCGCCGTGTCCAGGAGAAGCATTTTTTACATAATGAGTTACACCGTCATTAACAACAACCTGACCTGCATAGTCCAATACAATTATTCCTCCAGCTTCTTCATTGATTTCTTGAATAGCTGATTTAAGATTGGAAATAGTTGTAGGTGTGGGATCCATTCCGTTCTTCTCTGTACTCTTGACAATTCCAACACGAATATTAGTTTTCTGATAGTTCTGAACAGTTCCATCCCCAGTATTTAAAGCAACACCATTTCCTATGCTCTTAGCAAATTCTACTGTGTCGAAAGTATTAGGCACAAGCTTGGCGTACATTATTATATTACTTTCCATGCCGTATTGTTTGAATGTTCCATTCTTGTCCCTGGCAAATACTATATTTTTATCTTCTTTTCCTCCTCCTCCAACTACTCCGAGGATGTAAGTGTGATTGTATCCCTTTACTCCTTTTACTTCTATAGTGTTCACTACATTTCCATGTATTTTAAAACTGTCAGTATTGTACCCAGCTATGTTGTTCACCACAACTTCTCCTCCTACTATGTTGTTTCTAGTGAAAACATCCTGCAGATGTACTGTTAGATAGTATTCTTGAGGATCATGATTGTTTATGTCTGCTGTTTTACATCCTGTATTCATTCCTACATTGAACAGCATTCCTAGTCCTGCTACTGCAAATACTACTGGTTTTAATGCTTTATTTATTCTGTTTTTTATTTTTAACCTTCTTATCATTTTACCTCTTTTATTTCTAATATTTCTAAATGTAATTCTTAATTGCTCTAAATATTTTATAAAACATTAACAATTTAATGTCAATATTGACAAGTATAATAAAAAAATTAATTGATATATAGACAGATTTAATGCTTGATCTGGGTTTGATTTATCAAACCCTTTTTATCTATTTTTGCATTATATTTCAGAGTATAATTATTTAGATAGAAAAAAAATATTTTGTAAATTGTATGAATTAACACAGGAGGAGATAAAGAACTGGACTAATGGTTGATTGGTTGAATGGTTTAGTAGTTTTTTTTCTTTCCACAATTTTATATATTTCTATAATTTGAATTGAAATTTACATTTTTTTTTGCTATGTTATTCAATTAATAAATCGGAGGTAAGTTTATGTACAAAGTTATTGAAAAAACAGTTTTATCAGAAAATGTAGCAAAATTGATCATAGAAAACAAAACAATAGCAAAAAACAGAAAACCCGGACAATTCGTAATCATAAAAATGGGAGAAATAGGAGAACGAATTCCTCTTACAATTGCAGACTCTGATACTGAAAAAGGCACGATCACAATAATTGTGCAAAAAGTAGGCACCTCCTCTCATAAATTATTCAATTTAAATGCAGGAGACCATATCTCCGATCTTGTAGGTCCTTTAGGACAACCAACAGAGATAGAAAAAGTTGGTACAATTATTGCTGCTGGAGGTGGAGTTGGAGTTGCCCCACTCTATCCTATTGCTAAAGCATTCAAAGAAGCTGGTAATAAATTAATAACAATACTTGCTGCAAGAACTAAAGATTTAATAATCCTGGAAAATGAAATGAAAGAATTTGCAGACGAGTTTATGATTATGACTGATGATGGGTCATATGGGAAAAAAGGGCTGATCACTGCTGGAATAGAAGAGATTATAAATAGAGAAAAAGTAGATATGGTGATTTGTTTGGGACCTGCAATAATGATGAAATTCATAGCATTATTAACAAGAAAACATAATATTCATACTATTGCCAGTTTAAATACAATAATGGTTGATGGCACTGGTATGTGTGGAGCTTGCAGAGTAACTGTAGGGGGAAAAACAAAATTTGTTTGTGTAGATGGTCCTGAATTTAATGCTCATGAAGTTGACTTTGATGAAATGTTGAAGCGATTAAATGCATATAAAAAAGAAGAAGAAACTTCCTATTCAAAATATTTGAAAGACCTTAAATAAGGAGAGAATAATGTCTGTAGATTATGAAGCTTTAAAAAAAGATAGAGCTCAAGAATGGAGAGAAAATTTAAGAAAAGGCATGTCAGCAAAAGAAAGAACTCAGATCGAACGTGTAAAAATGCCAGAAAATGAACCTCTTAAAAGAAACAAAAATTTTAATGAAGTTAATAAAGGATTATCAGAAAAACAGGCAATCCTTGAAGCTAAAAGATGTCTTGATTGTCCAACCCCTACATGCATATCAGGCTGTCCTGTTAATATTGATATACCTGGTTTTATAAAACAGATTGAAAAAGGTGATTTTTTAGAATCTGCAAAGATTTTAAAAGATACAAATGCTCTTCCTGCAGTTTGTGGAAGGGTATGTCCTCAGGAAAACCAATGTGAATTACAATGTATTTATAATAAAATGAAAAAACCTTCAGTTGCAATAGGACATCTTGAAAGATTTGCTTCAGATTATGAACGAAATACAGGTGAAATTTCAATACCCAAGGTCGCTAAAAGCAACAATATTAAAATTGCTGTTATAGGTTCAGGACCTTCAGGATTAACCTTTGCAGGTGAGATGTGCAAACTTGGTTATGAAGTTACAATATTCGAAGCATTGCACGAATTCGGTGGTGTTCTTGTTTATGGAATTCCAGAGTTCAGACTTCCGAAAAAGGTCGTAAGAGCAGAAATAAATACACTTGAAAAGATGGGTGTAAAATTTGTAAAAAACTTTATTGTAGGAAGAAGTGCTGGATTAGATGAACTAAAGGATCAAGGCTTTCAAGGCTTCTTTGTAGGTAGCGGAGCTGGGCTTCCAAGATTTATGAATGTTCCTGGTGAAAATTTGGTAAACATCTATTCTTCAAATGAATATCTTACAAGAGTTAATCTTATGAAAGCTTATAAATTCCCAGAATATGATACTCCAATAATTAAGGCAAAAAGAGTTGCAGTTATAGGTGGTGGAAACACTGCTATGGATTCTGTTAGAACAGCAAAAAGACTGGGTGCTGAACGCGCTATGATCATATACAGGAGATCTGAACAAGAGATGCCTGCAAGAATTGAAGAGGTCCATCATGCTAAAGAAGAGGGTATCAAGTTTTTAATTCTAACAAATCCTGTTGAATATATAGGAGATTCAGAAGATAAAGTTAAACAAATTAAAGTTCAAAAAATGGAACTTGGGGAACCTGATGATTCAGGAAGAAGACGACCACAGCCAATCGCCGGTTCTGAATATTTAATTGATATTGATATCGTTGTAGTTGGAATTGGAACTTCACCAAATCCCCTTATACCTCAAACTATAAAAGGTATTGATGTTACAAGATGGGGAACACTTGTAGTAAATGAAGAAACAATGCAGACATCGATTCCCTATATTTTTGCTGGAGGTGACATAGTAAGAGGAGGCGCAACTGTTATACTTGCTATGGGAGACGGAAAAAAAGCTGCTGAATCAGCACATAAATATTTTATAAATAAATAAACACAATAAATTAAATCACATTTTATAAAAAATTTAGTTGACTTTATCAATACTAATAATTAAAATAAATCTTAAAATTTAAAAAGATTTTATTGTTATTTACAATAAAAACTAATTAGGAGGAAAATTAATGTCTTATCTTAAAGAAGTTATTGCAAAATTAAAAGAGAAAAACCCTGCAGAACCTGAGTTTCACCAGGCAGCTGAGGAGGTTATGGAAACTTTAGAACCCACAGTTGAAAAGCATCCAGAATTTGTAAAAGCAGCTATCTATGAAAGAATTGTTGAGCCTGATAGAGTTATTATGTTCAGAGTTCCATGGGTAGATGACAGAGGTAAGGTTCATGTGAATAAAGGGTTCAGAGTTCAATTTAACAATGCAATCGGACCTTATAAGGGTGGCTTAAGATTTCATCCTTCAGTAAATCTTGGAATTATTAAATTTTTAGGATTTGAACAGATCTTTAAAAATTCTTTAACAACTCTACCAATAGGTGGTGGAAAAGGTGGTTCTGATTTTGATCCAAAGGGAAAATCCGATGGAGAAGTTATGAAGTTTTGTTATTCATTTATGAGAGAACTTTACAGATATTTGGGTCCGGATACAGATGTTCCTGCGGGCGACATTGGAGTTGGAGGAAGAGAAATAGGCTATCTTTTTGGTTTTTACAAAAAGATCAAAAACGAGCACACAGGTGTTTTTACTGGAAAGGGAAGAGAATGGGGCGGAAGCCTTATAAGACCTGAAGCTACTGGTTATGGTGCTGTATACTATGCTGCAGAAATGCTTGCAACAAGAAATGATGATTTTAAAGGTAAATATGTTGCAATAAGTGGTTCTGGAAATGTTGCTCAATATGCAACACAGAAAGTTAATGAACTTGGAGGAATACCAATTACCCTTTCTGATTCAAGTGGAACTATTGTTGACATGGATGGGATCAAAGGCGAGAAATGGGATTTTGTAATGAATTTAAAGAATGTTAAAAGAGGAAGAATAAAAGAATATGCAGAAAAGTATAATGTCAAATACTATGAAGGAAAGAGTGTATGGGATGTTATTAAAGAAGAAGGAGTAAAAGTTGATATTGCTTTACCATGTGCAACTCAAAATGAAATTAACAAGGAACAAGCACAGGGTTTAGTTAATAATGGATGTATTTGTTTATCAGAAGGTGCAAATATGCCTTCAGATCTTGAAGCCATAAATATATATATGGATAACAACATTCTTTATGGACCTGGAAAAGCAGCAAATGCTGGAGGTGTTTCTGTTTCAGGCCTTGAAATGAGTCAGAACAGTTTAAGATTAAGCTGGACTCGTGAAGAGGTTGACAATCATCTTCAAAGGATCATGAAAAGTATTCATAAAGCATCTCTTGAAGCAGCAGAAGCATATGGAGACCCTGGAAACTACATGATGGGAGCAAATATAGCAGGATTTATTAAGGTTGCAAAAACTATGCTTGCTTATGGTGTGATTTAATATCAATCAAATAATAAAAAAGGGGGAGTTAAAAAACTCCCCCTTTTTTTTAATCAATCTTTATTTAAATATTCTGCAATGGTCTTATGCAAGGGATAATTGCTCGTGCGCCATTGTAAGCATACCCTGTACAGGCAAATCATATGGACAAGCTGATTCACATATTCCAGTACAGGAAAAACACTCTTTTGCATTTGCACCCGGGATCTCAGCATATTTTACCATTGCATACTTTTCCCGTGCCTGAGTTTCAAAATAGTGATTGTAGCGCATAATAGTATTTACCGGAACATTATTTGGGCATGATGTCTCACATATACCACATGCATGTCTGCAGTACAATTCTCCCCAACTCTTCTTATAAGCAGTAAGTTTTTTCTTCTCCACATAACTCAACCCTGTTCCAGATAGACTTACAAATCGTTCTACATCATTAAAATTTCTCATGGAACAACAAACAGTGCTAACATCAGGATTATCTAAAACAAAACGGATTGAAGCATCACGTATCTCTTCAGGATTTTTTAAGTTGTACTTTTTTATAAAACCCTCTGCTTTTTCAGCTTTTTGTTTAAACCTTTCTAAACCTTTCAAATAGAATTCATTAACTTCCTTTCCCTGTTTTTGTAATTCTTCAATTCTTGCTTTCAAACCATAATATTTCACTACAGGCGTGGTCTTCATAAGAGCAGTGCCTATATTCTTTTCCTTGCAAACCCGCAATACATGTTCTCCCATATCCATCTGCAAAAAATTGTAAGCCAGAAGAATAACATCAAAGCGCCCATCAGCTGCTGCAGCTAAAAGAACCTTTTCCATTGTTTCTTCTGGATCACGAAACCAGAAAGAACCATGATTGGACACACCCACAAATCTTACTCTACCCTCTTTTTTTAACTGGTCCATAGCTTTGTGAAAGCCCTCTGTTTTCAATACCTTTACTGTTTCTGCACAGTGCATCATCATACAGTCTATATAATCTGTTTGAAGTTCTTGTAAACATTTGCGTGTTCTTTTCAAAAACCCCTCTTTTGAAACATCCTTTTTAATTTCAAGCTTTGATGTAATAAAGAGTTTTTTACGATCACGGTTCTTTATCGCAGAACCGATCACACGTTGATTTCCATAACTCTCAGCAGTATCAATATAATTCACACCTGCATCCAACATTGCATTAATAACTCCCGCATCATTTAAATAACCTCCCCCAATATCAGATACCTTAAATCCTGTTCGACCCAGAACTCGAAAACTCTTTATTTTCTGGGGTTCTTTCTTCCCTTTTTCTTCTGATTTAAGCATTGGCTCTTTTACAATCATACCAGCCCCAACAACACCCAAAGCAGAACTTTTTATGAAATTTCTACGATCCATGCCTTTTTTTTCTAACATATAACCTCCTGTTTTTCATATCTAAATCCTGTTTTATCTTACGAACAGGATTTAAAAAAGTTATAACTTTACCATTTTGACAATAAAAATTATATATGATAAATATAATTTTTTCCATATTTTCAGGAGAAATTTCTATGTTAAGAAATGAAGGAGATAAATTAACACGTGTAATTGTATGTTCACCCAGTATTGAATACTTTAATTATAAAAATAGAGTTTTACATAACATCACACAACCTGCTGATAAGAACAAGGCAATAGACCAGCATAATAATCTTAAATCAATACTTGAAAAATCGGCATGTGAAGTAATTGATGTTCCAGAACTTAAAGATCATCCAAATTCCGTTTTTACAAGAGATGCGTGTCTGTGTACTCCTGCTGGATATATTAATTTAAGAATGGGACTTAAAACCAGGGTTGGAGAAGATATATGGATGTCACAAACATTAAATTCCCTTGGAGAACCTGAATATGCAAGTGTTAAAGAGCCTGGAACAGTTGAAGGTGGGGATATTATATTAGCCGGATCAGTTGTTTTTGTTGGACTCTCTAAAAGAACAAATAAGGAAGGTATAAAACAGATTTCAAGGCTTTTAAATGCTCTGGGCTATGAAGTAAGAACAATAACTGTTCCTTCCCCATATTTACACATTGGAGGCGCTATGAGTGTTATTGGTCCCCAAAGTGTACTCTTTTGTAAAAATGTCTTTCCTCATAACTTTTTCTATGGATTTAACAAGATTGAAGTTTCATTCAATACATTTGTAAGTGGGAATGTAATATGTGTTGGCAATAATGAAATCATAGCAGATATTTCAAATACGGAAGTAATTAATAAACTCAAACATACTGGTATTTATATACATACTATTGACCTGTCAGAGTTTGTAAAGGGCACAGGCGGACCAAGTTGTCTTATTATGCCTATTGAACGTAAATAAAAATGCCTTATCTTAAATAACTTTGTGTTTTTTACCTATTTTTTCAAAAGCATTAATAGCTTTTTCTAAATCTTCCTTACTATGAGCTGCTGAGATCTGAACCCTTATTCTTGCCTGACCTTTTGGTACAACTGGATAAAAGAAACCAATAACATAAATACCCTCATCATATAGGTCCTTTGATATCTCTTGAGCTAATTGTGCATCATTTTCATATTTTCCAAACATAACAGGTACTATTGGATGTACTCCTTTTACAATATCAAATCCCAATGCATTCATCTTTTCTCTGAAATATTTTGTATTTTCTCTTAATTTCACTCGTAAATCATTACTTTCATCCAGAAGTTTAAATGCTGCAATTGAAGCACCAACTATTGCTGGTGCAACTGTATTTGAAAATAAATAAGGTCTTGATCTCTGTCTTAATATCTCAATAATTTCTTTTCTTCCTGTTGTAAAACCTCCAGATGCACCTCCCATAGCTTTTCCAAGGGTTGAAGTAATAATATCAACTTTGCCTAAAACTCCATTATACTCAACTGCACCCCTGCCCCTTTCACCAAAAAACCCTGTAGCATGAGAATCATCAACCATAACCATTGCATCATATTTTTCTCCCAGCTCAACCAGTCCCTTTACATTTCCAACATCTCCATCCATAGAAAACACACCATCAGTAGCAATAATAATATTATTTGCATTGTTTTCACGTGCTTCTTTTAATTTCTCTTCCAATACATTCATATCTGCATGAGCAAAAACATATCTTTTTGCTTTACACAGTCTAATTCCATCAATTATACTTGCATGGTTTAAAGCATCAGAAATAATCGCATCATTAGGTCCTAATAAAGTTTCAAATAGACCCCCATTTGCATCAAAGCACGAGGTATATAAAATTGTATCCTCTGTTTCATAAAATTTAGCTATTACTTTTTCTAATTCCTTGTGAATATTCTGAGTTCCGCAAATAAACCTGACTGATGAAAGCCCAAAACCATATTTATCAAGAGTTTTATGTGCTGCTTCAATCATCTTTGGATTATTAGCTAAACCCAGATAATTATTAGCACAAAAGTTTAAAACCTTTTTTGGTGCAGAACCTTCAGGAAAACTTACATCAATATTGGCTTTCTGATCAGAAAGAATAATTCTCTCATCCTTATAAAGTCCTGAATCCCTGATCCCTTGAATCTCATTTTTTAAATATTCCCTTGTTCTTTTAAACATGTTTCACTCCTTTTTTGATTTTATAATTAAAGTCCATAAGTTTCAATAATCTCCTCTTTTGTTTTATTTAAAATATCATACTTTTTTCCTATCTTTATAAACGCATCAAGAGCTCTCTCTAATTGGGGTTTTTCATGTGAAGCTGATAATTGAGTTCTTATTCTTGCCTGACCTTTAGCAACCACCGGGAAAAAGAATCCAATTGCATAAATACCTTCATTATAAAGATCCTGTGCAAAATCTTGAGAAAGTTTTGCATTAAATAACATTATAGGCACTATTGGGGATTTGCCCTCTTTTACAATAAAACCAGCCTCATTCAATCCATTTCTCCAGAACTCTGTGTTCTTTTCCAATTTATCTTTTCTTTCAGTATTCTTTGATATTATTTCCAGAACCTTAATTGCAGCTGACACAACTACAGGTGGAATTGTATTGGAAAAAAGATATGGTCTTGCTTTTTGACGACACATTTCCACGATCCCCGCCCTTCCAGAAACACATCCACCAGAGGCTCCGCCAAGAGCTTTTCCAAGAGTTGTTGTAATAATGTCAATCTTGCCCAACACATTACAAAATTCATGCGTACCCTTTCCTGTTTTCCCTATAAATCCAGAAGCGTGAGAATCATCAAGAAATACCAGAGCATTGTACTTTTCAGCTAATCCTACAATTTCATCAAGTTTTGCCATATCTCCATCCATTGAGAATATACCATCAGTAATTATTACCTTTAAACGCTTATCTGAATGAAGCTGGAGCTTTTTCTCAAGGTGATTCATATTTGAATGCTTATATGTATCTGTTTGAGCCTTACATAATCTTATTCCATCAACAATTGAAGCATGTACAAGTCTATCTGATATCATAACATCCTGTTCATTTAAAATAGCCTCAAAAACACCTGCATTTGCATCCATACACGATGGAAAGAGGATTGTATCTTCTGTGCCTAAAAATTCAGTAAGCATATTTTCCAATTTCTTATGAATATCCTGGGTTCCACATATAAATCTAACAGAAGACATGCCATATCCCCTGTTTTCCAGGCCTTTTATTGCTGCTTTAATAACTTCTGGATGAGATGAAAGACCAAGGTAATTATTAGAACACATATTAATAAGACTCTTCTTTTCAGCTCCTGCTGGAAATTCGACTTCTATTTCAGAATCCTGAGGAGCACATATAATCCTCTCCTCTTTAAATATCCCTGCATTCCTTATATTATTTAACTCATCCTTAAAAATATCTCTCTCTTTTTTATTAAAAGCCATATTTCCTCCTATTCTGACTTTATTTCTTCAACTGTTTTTACTATATTATTAACAGTATCAAATGCTTCAGCAGTGGCTTTTGAATCCGGGATTTGAATATTATATTTTGTTTCAAGGAATCTCTTCAAAGAGATCATTGAAAAAGAATCAACTATTCCACTTGAAATCAAAGGTGTATCAAAATTTATTTCTTTATCATCATCTTCATCCAAATACTCATCTTTTACATAGTCTAAAATTGTTTCTTTAACCTCAGCCATTTTTATCTCCTTTTTTGAATATGTACAATTTATAAATCTAAAGTAATACAACATAAAAGTCAAGGAGTTCCCAAAAAATTATTTTCAAAAAAGATACGTAAATGACAAAACATTCAAGAATTTAAAATCGAAAAAATCCATGGTACATTTTTTGCACATGCAACCATAATTTAATACTAAATTTTACAAATAGATATTCAAAAGCATAACATGTTTATCAAAACACCTTATATATTGATAATACACATATATTAAAAGGTTTGGCATGTATCTTGCTATATCTTTTAGTGGATTGAATATTCGAACAATTCTTTCAAATG